>NZ_VYKE01000002.1:0-132281 GCF_032424515.1 Pseudomonas sp. JV245A | reverse complement strand
ATAGAGAGATATAATTCGCCGTCAACACCTATTTTCAGTTTTATTCGGATTTAAGCGTAATACGTGCAAATGCCTTCTTGCCGGCTTGGCACACATGGGTTGAACCTACTGCATATATATAGGTGCGATCGACAACCTCACCATCCACCCGCACACCACCCGAACCTAGAAGATCCCGAGCCACTGCGGCGTTCTTCACCAGCCCTGCCTTATTAAGGACAGCCGCAATCGGCATATCCTCGGCAGCAACCAGCTCGATTTCCGGCAGATCATCAGGCAGTTCGCCATCTTTCATGCGGTTACCTGCGGCACGGTGAGCATTTGCAGCAGCCTCTTCACCATGGAAGCGCGCAACAATCTCTTCGGCCAGCTTGATCTTGATGTCACGCGGATTAGCGCCAGCATCTACATCCGCCTTGAATGCATTGATCTCATCCATGGAGCGGAAGCTGAGCAACTCGAAGTAACGCCACATCAACGCATCAGGAATGGACACCAGCTTGCCGTACATCACGCCAGGCGCCTCCTGGATACCGACATAGTTACCCAGAGACTTGGACATCTTCTTGACGCCATCCAACCCTTCGAGCAATGGCATGGTCAGAATGCACTGAGCCTCCTGACCGTAACCGCGCTGCAGCTCACGCCCCATCAGCAGGTTGAACTTCTGGTCGGTACCGCCCAGCTCGACATCGGCGCGCAATGCCACCGAGTCATAGCCTTGCACCAACGGATACAGGAACTCATGAATGGCAATCGGCTGATTGGTCGAATAGCGCTTGTCGAAGTCGTCGCGCTCGAGCATCCGCGCAACGGTGTACTGGGAAGTTAGACGAATGAAGTCCGCCGGCCCCATCTTGTCCATCCAGGTGGAGTTGAAAGCCACCTCAGTCTTGGCAGGATCAAGAATCTTGAAAACCTGGCTTTTATAGGTCTCTGCGTTTTCTAGGACCTGCTCGCGAGTCAAGGGTGGGCGCGTGGCACTTTTGCCACTGGGGTCACCGATCATGCCGGTGAAGTCGCCAATCAGGAAGATTACCTGGTGACCCAAGTCCTGGAACTGACGCAGCTTATTAATAAGTACGGTATGCCCGAGATGCAGATCCGGCGCCGTCGGATCGAAGCCAGCCTTAATGCGCAGCGGTTCGCCGCGCTTGAGCTTCTCGATCAACTCGGACTCGACCAACAACTCTTCCGCACCACGTTTGATCAGCGCTAGCTGCTCTTCAACCGACTTCATAACAGACCCGCAAGGCTCAGATTCAAAAGGGAACCAACCATACAAGATCATGGACTAATTACAAGTTTTGCCCGGCGTACGGGAGCATTCCGAAAGCAGAGTGCCCGCGCCCTTGCGTCACAGATGATTTGGTTATATTTTATACAGTTATTTCATCTTCATCATGTCATTCATCTTTTCCATTTCATCTTTTCAAAGTCAAATTACCTATGACCACCGAACCGTCTAAAGCGCCACCGCTTTATCCGAAGAGCCACCTGCTCGCCGCAAGTGGCATCGCGGCCCTTCTCAGCTTGGCCCTTCTGGTATTTCCATCCAGTGATGTAGAAGCAAAAAAAACGACATTGAGCCTTGATCTGGAAAGCCCGATCGAGCAACTGACACAAGATCAAGACGCCGCATCCACCGAACAAGCCACAAGCGAGGCCGTTGCCTCACCTTTCGCACAGATCGAAAACACCGCCGAAGACACCACGCAAACCGCAGAAGCCGCACCTGTGCCTGCTGCCGTGGAGGAGCCAAAAGCCCCCGGCCACAGGGAAGTTCTGGTCACCAAGGGCGACACCCTCTCCACACTCTTTGAAAAGGTTGGCCTGCCAGCCACTTCTGTCCATGAAGTACTGGCCAGCGACAAGCAGGCCAAGCAGTTCTCCCAGCTCAAGCATGGCCAGAAGCTGGAGTTCGAGCTGACGCCTGATGGCCAACTGAACAACCTGCACAGCAAGGTCAGCGACCTGGAAACCATCACCCTGACCAAAGGCCCCAAGGGCTTTACGTTCAGCCGCGTGATCACCAAGCCAGTGGTTCGTTCTGCCTATGTCCACGGCGTCATCAACAGCTCGCTTTCGCAGTCTGCCGCACGCGCCGGGCTGTCCCACAGCCTGACCATGGATATGGCCAACGTTTTCGGCTACGACATCGACTTCGCCCAGGATATTCGCCAGGGTGACGAATTCGACGTGATCTATGAGCAAAAAGTCGCCAACGGCAAGGTAGTCGGCACAGGCAATATCCTCTCCGCGCGCTTCACTAACCGTGGCAAGACCTACACCGCAGTGCGCTACACCAACAAACAGGGTTCCAGCAGCTACTACACCGCTGATGGCAACAGCATGCGCAAGGCCTTCATCCGTACACCGGTGGACTTCGCTCGCATCAGTTCGCGCTTTTCCATGGGCCGCAAGCACCCGATCCTGAACAAGATCCGTGCCCACAAGGGCGTGGACTATGCCGCGCCACGGGGCACGCCAATCAAGGCTGCCGGTGATGGGAAGGTGCTGCTAGCTGGCCGTCGTGGCGGTTATGGCAATACCGTGATCATCCAGCACGGCAACACCTACCGCACCCTGTACGGCCACATGCAGGGCTTTGCCAAGGGTGTGAAGACTGGCGGCTCGGTGAAACAGGGCCAGGTCATCGGCTATATCGGTACCACCGGGCTGTCCACCGGACCGCACCTGCACTACGAGTTCCAGGTCAACGGTGTCCACGTGGATCCGCTGGGCCAGAAGCTGCCCATGGCCGACCCGATCGCCAAGGCCGAACGAGCACGCTTCCTGCAGCAGAGCCAGCCTCTGATGGCCCGGATGGATCAGGAAAAGGCCACGATGCTGGCCTCGAGCAAGCGCTAAGCCATGGCGCTCTATATAGGTGTGATGTCCGGTACCAGCCTTGATGGCCTGGACATCGCCCTGATCGAGCAAAGCCCGGCGCTCAGATTGGTCGCCACTCGCTACATCCCCATGCCCGATACCCTGCGCGCCGAACTCCTGGGTTTGTGCGCCAGTGGCCCCGACGAGATCGCCCGTTCCGCCATCGCCCAACAGCACTGGGTCGAGCTGGCCGCCCAGGGCATCAACCAGCTTCTGCAACAACAGCAACTGCACCCTCAAGACATTCGCGCTATCGGCAGCCACGGACAAACCGTGCGCCATGAGCCAAGCCGCGGGTTCACGGTGCAGATCGGCAATCCGGCCCTGCTCACTGAGCTGACCGGGATCACTGTTGTCAGCGACTTCCGCAGCCGCGACGTGGCGGCGGGCGGGCAAGGCGCGCCGCTGGTTCCGGCCTTTCACGAAGCCCTGTTCGACCAGCGCCCGGGAAACCGCGCCGTGCTGAACGTCGGCGGGTTCAGCAACCTGAGCCTGATCGAAACCGCCAAGCCGGTGGCCGGATTCGACTGTGGCCCGGGCAACGTCCTGCTCGATGCCTGGATCCAGGCCCAACGCGCAGAGAACTTCGACCGCAATGGCCAGTGGGCTGCCAGCGGCCAGGTTGATCCGCCCCTCCTGCAAGCCCTGCTCAGCGACCCGTTCTTCGCCACCCAAGGCCCGAAGAGCACCGGGCGCGAGGTATTCAATCTTGATTGGCTACAGCGGCATCTGAGGGCACGGGGCGCTATTGCCGCCGAAAACGTGCAGGCTACCCTTCTCGAACTGACAGCTCTAACCATCGTCGATTCGCTGCAGAGCGCTCAAAGTGACACCCAGGAGCTGCTGGTGTGCGGCGGCGGCGCGCATAACGCAGCGCTCATGGGCCGCCTGGCAGCCCTCCTCCCGCAAACACGGGTCAGCAGCACTGCGGCGTATGGCGTAGATCCCGACTGGGTAGAGGCTATGGCGTTTGCCTGGCTGGCCCACTGCTGCCTGGAAGGCATCGCTGCCAACCGGCCCAGCGTCACCGGCGCCCGTGGCCTGCGTGTACTAGGCGCCATCTACCCGGCTTGAACAGCAGACAGCAAAACGCCGCAGGATCCCAGGCCCCTGCGGCGTTCGGCGAATGGCTACTGCCGGCTGGTCAGATCGAGAACGACGACCCGCAACCACAGGTAGTGGTGGCATTGGGGTTCTTGATCACGAACCGCGAACCTTCCAGGCCTTCCTGGTAGTCCACTTCAGCACCGGCCAGGTACTGGAAGCTCATCGGATCGACCACCAGGCTCACGCCCTCGCGCTCGACGATGGTGTCATCCTCGGCCACTTCCTCATCGAAAGTGAAACCGTACTGAAACCCCGAACAACCGCCGCCCGTAACGAATACGCGCAGCTTCAAGCGATCATTACCCTCTTCATCGACCAGGGTCTTCACCTTGTGCGCTGCACCTTGAGTGAATTGCAAAGCCGTGGGGGTGAAGGATTCAACGCTCATGCTGACTATCTCCCGGCGTTAAGCCGCCATACTGCGTAATGACGCGCATTATCCGCTTCTCCCAGAAAAGCGGTCAACTATTGTTACGGTATATCAATAGTCGTACAGCCACCCGTATAAAGCAGAAAGGCCCGTCAGACGGGCCTTTTTGTTCACGCAAAAACGACGTTAAGGCAGCATGCCCGCGTGGGACAGCCCCAGACGCTCATCCAGGCCGAACAGGATATTGAGGTTCTGCACCGCCTGGCCCGAAGCGCCCTTGACCAGGTTGTCGATGACCGACAGTACCACTACCAGATCACCATCCTGCGGCCGGTGCACGGCAATCCGGCACACGTTGGCACCCCGCACACTGCGGGTCTCCGGATGGCTGCCGGCCGGCATTACATCGACAAACGGCTCATTGGCATAACGCTTCTCGAACAACGCCTGCAGATCCACCGACTTATCCACCACCGTGGAGTAGAGCGTGGAGTGGATACCGCGAATCATCGGCGTCAGGTGCGGTACGAACGTCAGGCCAACTTCCTTGCCTGCTGCCCGGCGCAGGCCTTGACGGATTTCCGGCAAATGACGGTGCCCCTTGACCGCATAGGCCTTCATGCTCTCGGAAGTTTCCGAGTACAGCGACCCGACGCTGGCGCCACGGCCAGCACCGCTGACACCGGATTTGCAGTCGGCGATCAGCCGGGAAGTGTCGGCAAGGCCGGCTTCCAGCAGCGGCAGGAAACCGAGCTGGGTTGCGGTTGGATAGCAGCCAGGAACCGCAATCAAACGGGCTTTCTTGATCTGTTCGCGATTGACTTCCGGCAGGCCGTAGACCGCTTCGTCCAGCAATTGAGGAGCACCGTGAGGCTGACCGTACCACTTGGCCCACTCATCGGCATCCTGCAGGCGGAAGTCTGCCGATAGGTCGATGACCTTGGTCCCCGCAGCCAGCAGCTCGCCAGCCAGTGCATGCGCCACGCCATGGGGGGTGGCAAAGAACACCACGTCACAGGCACCAAGGGTCTTGATATCCGGCACGCTGAACGCCAGGCCGTCGTAATGGCCACGCAGGTTCGGGTACATGTCGGCAACGGCCAGGCCAGCCTCGGATCGCGAAGTGATGACTTCCACTCGCGCTTGCGGATGCTGTGCCAACAGACGCAGCAGTTCGACACCGGTGTAACCCGTGCCGCCGACGATACCGACCTTGACCATAAACCTGCCCTCAACGAACCCACTGGAAAGCTGCCGATAATAGGGGCGGCGCGCCCCTGCGACAACCGTCAAGGTGACGTGCGGACGCTCTACCCTCTACTATCTTCGCCACCGTGAACCTGGGAATAACTAAAAATGCTCTATCTATGGCTCAAAGCCTTTCATATCGTCAGCGTGGTCTGCTGGTTTGCCGGCCTTTTCTACCTGCCACGCCTGTTCGTTTACCACGCCCAAAGCGAGGACAGCATCAGCCGCGAGCGCTTCTGCCTGATGGAACGCAAGCTGTACCGCTTCATCATGGGGCCTGCGATGATCGCGGCACTGATCTTTGGCATCTGGCTGATCAGCCTCAACCCCAGCGCGTATTTCGGCCAGGGCGGCTGGATGCACGCCAAACTGACCTTGGTGGTCATCCTCATCGGCTATCACCACATGTGCGGCGCGCAAGTGAAGCGCTTCGCCCGTGGCGAAAACACCCGCAGCCATGTCTTTTATCGCTGGTTCAATGAAGTACCGGTTCTGATATTGCTGGCTATTGTAATTTTGGTCGTTGTACGGCCGTTCTAACTCTAACTAGTCGCTTCCCTGGGGGTACTCCAATGTCACTGCCCGCTTTGCTCGAACAACGTCTGCGCCTGCCCCTGGTGGCCGCGCCGATGTTTCTGATCTCCAACCCGGAACTGGTCCTGGCCTGCTGTCGCAATGGTGTGGTGGGTAGCTTTCCCGCCCTCAATCAGCGCGAAAGCAGCGGTTTCAAGGCCTGGCTGGAGGAGATCGAAGCGGGCCTGGCCAAGCTGGAGAACCCTGCTCCCTACGCCGTGAACCTGATCGTGCACAACAGCAATCCACGGCTGCAGGCCGACTTGCAGATCTGCATCGAGCACAAGGTACCGATCGTCATCACCAGCCTCGGCGCGGTCAAGGAAGTAGTGGACGCCGTGCACAGCTACGGCGGCCTGGTATTTCATGACGTGACCACCCGCCGGCACGCAGAGAAAGCCGCCGAGGCGGGTGTCGATGGGCTGATCGCCGTCGCAGCCGGAGCGGGTGGCCATGCAGGCACCTGGAGCCCCTTCTCTCTGGTCGCCGAGATCCGCCAGTTCTTCGACAAGACCCTGCTACTGGCCGGCTGCCTGAACCGGGGCCACGAGATTCTTGCCGCACAGCTGCTTGGCGCCGACCTTGCCTACTTGGGCACCCGCTTTATCGGTACCACCGAAAGCCACGCACCGGATGCCTATAAAGAGATGCTACTCAGCTCTCGAGCCGCCGACATCGTGCATACCGCCGCGGTTTCTGGAGTACCTGCCAGCTTCATGCGCCAAAGCCTGGAGAACGCAGGTTTCGACCTGGCCGCCCTGCAAGGCAAAGGTGAGATCAACTTCGGCTCCAAGCTCAAACCCATCAGCGATGAGGCAAAAGCCTGGAAAACCGTCTGGTCCGCAGGCCAGGGGGTCTGTGAAATCGACGATCTGCCCAGCGTCGACCAATTGATCGCGCGCCTGGACAGCGAATATCAGGCGGCCCAGCAACGCGCCAGCCAACTGAGCAAACGCTGGCCACGTTAACCCGTTCTCATTAGTTTTTTGGCCAGCCGAGGGGCGCTGGCCTTAAACTGTCGGTCTTTTATGTAAACCTTCTTTTCAAGTGACAGGGATGCCCCCATGAGCGAAACCCGCTACAAGATCGTTTTCGACGGCACGTTGCTGCCCGGCGTGGAAAAAGCCACTGCCCAACTGAACCTCGCCGAACTGTTCAAAAGCGATGCCGCCGCCGTAGAACGCCTGTTCAGCGGCCAGCAGGTGGAGCTCAAGCGCGACCTGACGCAGGCCGACGCCCAGCGCTATCTGGAAGCATTGAAGAACGCCGGGATCGATGCCCGCATCGAATCCGAGCAGGCCCTGAAGCTGGATCTAGACGCAGTAACCCCCACACCCAGGGCCAGCAGCCTCAGCGAGTCGCCCTATGCGCCCCCGCAAGCCGCAGTAGGCGATGCAATCCCACAATACGCCGCACTCAACGTATTCAGCTTCGAAGGCCGTATCGGTCGCCTGCGCTACCTCGCCTGGACTCTGGTCCTGACGGTGGCCATGCTGGCCGTGGTCGGGGTGGGCGCCTTCTTCGGTATCCTGTCCGCGGCGGTGTTCAATTCCACCCTGCTCACCGGCCTGGGGATTGTCGGCGGTATCGTGGTCTTCATCGGCTTCCTCGTGGTCAGCATTCAGATCAGCGTGCAGCGCCTGCACGATCTCGGCTGGTCGGGCTGGCTGTGGCTGCTGAACTTCGTGCCCATCGTCGGCAGCATCTTCCCTCTGGTGCTGATGGTCAGCCCGGGCAGCAACGTGGCCAACCGCTACGGCGCACCACCACCGCCCAACACCACCGCCGTCAAGGTGCTGTCCTGGATGTGGGTCGTCCTGATCGTCGTGCTGATCGTGGGCATGGTGGCCGGCGGTCTGAGCTCCCTGGAAGATCGCTACAGCGAAACCAGCTACAGCGAAAGCATCGACTCCAGCAACGCCGATGAAGATGCCGAACCCGCCGATATCGCCGCCCCTGTAGAATCCGAGTCCGAGCAAGAATAAACGCGCCCGGGCCTGCGACCCTCCCCGTCGCAGGCCGCCGGCCGTTGCGATGGAGAAATGCATGACCCGTTACGCTCTGATCACTGGTGCTTCCAGCGGCATAGGCCTGGCCCTGGCCGAAGCACTGGCCCGGCGCGGCCGTAACTTGATTCTTGTGGCCCGTCAGCGTGATCAGCTGGAATGCATCGCCCTGGAGTTGACCCAGCGCTTCGGCGTCGAAGTGCTGTTCCGCGCCTGCGACCTGGGCGAACCGCTGCGCCTGTCCGGTTTCCTGCTGGAGCTGGAGGAAGGTGACCGGCAGATCGACCTGCTGGTCAATTGCGCCGGCATCGGCACCAGCGGCCCGTTCCTGGCCCAGGACTGGATGACCGAGCAGGACCTGATCGAGGTCAACATCCTCGCCCTCACCCGCCTGTGTCATGCCCTGGGCAACAGCATGGCGCTGCTGGGCGGCGGGCAGATCCTCAATGTCGCCTCGGTGGCAGCCTTCTATCCCGGCCCCTGGATGAGCAGCTACTACGCCAGCAAGGCCTATGTCCTGCATTTCTCCGAAGGGTTGCGCGAAGAATTGAAGAAGTGCGCGGTGAAGGTCTCGGTACTCTGCCCGGGGCCGACCCGCACCGCATTTTTCCGCACCGCACAAATGGACACCACCAAACTCAAGGACAGCAAGCTGCTCATGAGCCCCGAGGAGGTTGCGCTGTATGCGGTGCGCGCCCTGGAAAAGAACCGCGCCATCATCATTCCCGGCCGCCTGAACCGCTGGATGGCCTTCAGCGCCCGCCTGAGTTCACGCTGGCTGACCCGCAAGATCGTCGGTTACGTCAATCGGGCCTACTGCCCACGTTAAGAGTCGGGGCTGGGCGCACCTTGTGCACCTGAGTACACTCGGCCCGGACCAACCCAATGGAGAAACAGCTGTGGATACTCTGTTCACCAAGATCATCAACAGAGAAATACCCGCGAAGATCATCTACGAGGACGACCAGGTTCTGGCCTTCCACGATATTGCCCCGCAAGCGCCGGTGCATTTCCTGGTGATCCCGAAGAAACCCATCCGTACCCTCAACGACCTCACCGAGGACGACAAGACCCTGGCCGGACACATTCTGTTCACCGCCCAGCGCCTGGCCAAGGAGCAAGGCTGCGAAGACGGCTTCCGGGTCGTCATGAACTGCAACGAGCTGGGTGGGCAGACCGTGTATCACATTCACATGCACGTGCTGGGTCAGCGCCAGATGAACTGGCCGCCGGGCTGATTGCCCCCACCCACCCCTTGCGCAGCGCCCTCTCGGACCATCGAGGACGAGGGTGCGCTGATCCAGCGCAGTTTTCGCTCCTTTGATTGGAGTAAACTGGCCGCCGAGATTTCTCCCGGAGATAAGCATGACTACCCAACGTCACTACTCGCCGATCGACCGCCTGCTGTTGCAAGCCGATATGGCGATGCGCACGCTGCTGCCTTTCAGCGGCCAACCTTATCGCCCGTCGCCGGCCATCGTGCAGCCGGAAGCGCAGATGAGTGACGAGGACACCCGGCACGTGGCCGGCCTGATGCGCATCAACCACACCGGGGAAGTCTGCGCCCAGGCGCTGTACCAGGGCCAGGCCCTGACCGCCAAGCTGCCTCAGGTACGCCAGGCCATGGAACATGCCGCCGAAGAAGAAATCGACCACCTGGCCTGGTGCGAACAGCGCATCCGCCAGTTGGGCAGCCACCCGAGCGTGCTCAACCCGCTGTTCTACGGTTTGTCCTTCGGCATCGGCGCCGCGGCAGGCCTGATCAGCGACAAGGTCAGCCTGGGGTTCGTTGCCGCCACCGAAGACCAGGTGTGCAAGCACCTGAACGAGCATCTGGAGCAACTGCCGGCCGAAGACGAAAAGTCCCGAGCGATTCTCGAACAGATGCGCATCGACGAAGAACATCACGCTGAAACCGCGCTCGAAGCCGGCGGGTTCCGCTTCCCGGCGCCGGTGAAATTCGGCATGAGCCTGCTGGCCAAGGTCATGACCAAGAGCACCTACCGGATCTGATTCCAAACCACGGGCATCAAAAAGGGCGCTATCGAAGCGCCCTTTTCTTTTACCGCCAGAATCCGCGCGGGTTCAGCCCAGCTCGACGATTTCGTAATCGTGAGTGATGGCCACACCGGCCGCGCCGAGCATGATCGACGCCGAGCAGTATTTCTCGGCAGACAGCTCGATGGCCCGCTTGACCTGGGCTTCTTTGAGGCCCCGGCCCTTGACCACGAAATGCATGTGGATCTTGGTGAAGACCTTGGGGTCTTCGGTGGCACGCTCGGCATCCAGGAACGCCTCGCAGCTTTCAACCGCCTGGCGCGACTTCTTGAGAATGCTGACCACATCGAAGTTGCTGCAACCGCCCACGCCGAGCAGGAGCATTTCCATAGGGCGAACACCCAGGTTGCGGCCACCGGCTTCCGGCGGGCCATCCATCACCACTACGTGGCCACTGCCCGATTCGCCGAGGAACATGGCTTCGCCAGCCCATTGGATGCGTGCCTTCATCGCCAAGACTCCACTGTTAAAAAAGGGTCGCCAGCTTAGCACAGGGTTTTCCAGCCACAGCGCTTTGACCGTTTGTCCCTCATTACCGGTTTTCGATAAGAAAAATCTTAATTGAGCCAAGGACGTGTCTGTTAAGCTGACGCCAAATGACTGGCGCATCGCCAGCGTTCAACACCTTCGTTTTACGCCCCATAAAAAAAACACCTCATACCGTGCAGTCTTTTCGGGATACAACCATGGTTGCTATTGCCCCCACCCCCAAGATCAAAAATCTCGACAAGTTGCTCATGCACTGTCAACGCCGCCGGTATCAGGCCAAGAGCAACATCATCTGCGCCGGTGATGTGTCCGACAGCCTGTACTTCATCATCAAGGGCTCGGTGACCATCCTCATCGAAGACGATGACGGTCGGGAGATGATCATCGCCTACCTCAATGCCGGAGACTTCTTCGGCGAACTGGGGCTCTTCGAAGAGGCCGGCCATGAGCAGCAGCGCAGCGCCTGGGTACGCGCCAAGGTAGAGTGCGAGGTTGCCGAGATCAGCTACGCCAAGTTCCGCGAACTGTCGCAGAACGACCCGGACATCCTCTATGTGCTCAGCGGGCAGATCGCCCAGCGCCTGCGCAACACCACGCGCAAGGTCGGCGACCTGGCGTTCTTCGACGTGACCGGGCGGGTGGCCCGCTGCCTGCTGGAGCTGTGCAAGCAACCGGACGCCATGACCCACCCGGATGGCATGCAGATCAAGATCACCCGCCAGGAAATCGGCCGGATCGTCGGTTGTTCACGGGAAATGGTCGGTCGCGTCCTCAAGGATCTGGAAGAACGCAACCTGGTTCACGTCAAGGGCAAGACCATGGTGGTATTCGGCACCCGCTAATCCGCCAGGAAGCCCTTGAGCATCTGCCGGTACAGGCTCTCCAACCGCACTAGCGCATCGGGCGCCGCAAAGGCCTCGTGCAGGGCGATATGACTTTCGGCCCGGCAGCGCTGTTCCAGGCCACAGGCCTGATTGAAAGTATTGACCGCGCTCACCATCGAATCGCGTTCGTTATCCAGCAGCAAGGCACCATGCACCAGGCCCACTGGCCGCTGGCCACCCTTGCTCTGACGCCAGCGCTGGGCGGTGCCGACCATCTTGCGCCCGTCCAGGTTGACGTTGAAGCGACCATCGCAGAACGCCCCTTCCACTTCGCCCAATGACGGGTTGCCCCCCAGCTCGCTGAGCAGATCGCAGATCGGCTGACACAGGCGCCGGTACGCGGTTTCGATCCGGCCCTGATCCCCTTCGCTGCGCGGCGGGGCGTAGACCAGTGCGATGTTCACCGTGGCCGCCGACTGCGGCACCGGCTCGCCGCCGGTTTCGCGCAACAGCACCGGCCAGCCTTTGGCGGCCGACTCCTCGCAGGCCCGTTCAAATCCAGGCAGGCGGCTCAAGCGCCGAGGCATCACCAGCGCCCGGTCACTGGGCTGCCAGAACAGCAGGCCGAACTCTTGTTCACCGGTACACACCAGGGCCAGCAGATCTTGCTCGGCCTGCAGGCCGGCTTCGACAGTCAAGGCAAGGGGTTGAGTCATGGCAGTAGAAATCCTTGGCGATAGGCATGAAAAAGCCGGCATCGCCGGCTTGTTCATTGTCACGGGTTCAGTCCAGGGTCGAGCCGCTGACCGGCACGCCGCGCTCAGGGAAGAACAGACGCTGCAATTCGCTGCCCGGGCTTTCGGCACGCATGAACGCCTCACCCACCAGGAACGAATAGACATCGCTGATTTCCATCAGCTCGACATCGGCACGGTTGAGGATGCCGCTCTCGGTAATCACCAAGCGCTCGCGAGGAATGCGTGGCAGCAAGTCGAGGGTGGTCTCCAGATTGACTTCGAAGGTGTGCAGGTTGCGGTTGTTGACCCCAACCAGCGGTGTGTCGAGGGTCTTCAGCGCCCGCTCCAGCTCATCACCATCATGCACTTCCACCAGCACATCCAGGCCAACGCCCTTGGCCACCGCCGCCAGCTCCGCCATCCGCGCGTCATCCAGCGCAGCGACAATCAGCAATACGCAGTCGGCGCCCAGGGCACGGGCTTCGACGATCTGGTACGGGTCGATCATGAAATCCTTTCGGATCACCGGCAGCTTGCAGGCGGCGCGGGCCTGCTGCAGGTACGCATCGGCACCCTGGAAGTAATCGACATCGGTCAGCACCGACAGGCAAGTGGCACCGCCTTTCTCGTAGCTCTTGGCAATGTCCGCCGGAACGAAGTTCTCACGGATCACGCCTTTGCTCGGCGAAGCCTTCTTGATCTCGGCTATCACTGCCGGCTGCTTGAGCTTGACCTGGTCCTGCAAGGCCCGGGCGAAACCCCGTGGTGCATCGGCAGCACGCGCCAGGGTTTCCAGCTCGGCCAGGCTGACGCGGGCGCTGCGCTCGGCAACCTCCTCGGCTTTACGGGCGAGGATTTTTTCCAGAACTGTCGGCACACTCATCCTTCATTCTCCTGCTTGAACACCGCGGTAAAGGCACCCAGCTCTTCGAGCTTCTCCCGGGCCAGGCCGGTGTGCAAGGCGTCGTGAGCCAGGGCCACGCCCTCTTTCAGGCTACTGGCATGATCGGCGGCATACAGCGCCGCACCCGCATTGAGCACAATCATTTCGGCGGCCTTCTGGCCATGCTCGGTCTTGCGGCGCCCCAGGGCATCGCGGATCAGCTCCAGGGAGGCCGCCGGGCTTTCCACCACCAGGCCGAACAGACTCTGGCTCTTCATGCCCAGATCCTCGGGCTGTACCCAGTACTCGGTGATCTGGTCATTCTTCAGCTCGGCCACATAGGTGGGCGCAGCCAGGCTGAACTCGTCCAGACCATCCTGGGAATGCACCACCAGAACGTGCTTGCTGCCCAGGCGTTGCAAGACTTCGGCCAGGGGCCGGCACAACGCCTGAGTGAACACGCCTACCACCTGATGCTTGACTCCGGCCGGATTCGTAAGCGGGCCGAGCATGTTGAACAGGGTGCGCAGGCCAAGGTCGCGACGCGGGCCGGCGGCATATTTCATCGCCCCGTGATGGGACTGGGCAAACATGAAGCCGATGCCGACGTTATCGATGCAGCGCGCCACCTGAACCGGGGTCAGGTTCAAATAGATCCCTGCCGCTTCCAGCAGGTCGGCGCTGCCGCTCTTGCCGGACACCGCGCGGTTGCCGTGCTTGGCCACAGTGCAACCGGCCGCCGCGACCACAAAGGAGGAAGCCGTGGACACGTTGAAGATGTTCGCCCCGTCGCCGCCGGTGCCCACTACATCCACCACGCCATCCAGGGTTTTCAGCTCGACCCGGTCCGCCAGCTCGCGCATTGCCGATACCGCACCGACGATCTCGTCGATGCTTTCGCTTTTCATGCGCATGGCCATCATGAAGGCGCCAATCTGCGCATCGGTGCATTGGCCGGTCATGATTTCACGCATTACCGAACGCATTTCTTCGGTGCTCAGGTCCAGGTGGCCGACGATACGGCTCAAGGCAGTCTTGATATCCATGAAAAGTCCTTAGCGCGTGCCGCCGCTCTGTTTGAGAAAGTTGGCGAACAGCTCGTGGCCCTGCTCGGTGAGAATAGACTCGGGGTGAAATTGCACCCCCTCGATATTCAGCGTCTTGTGGCGCAACCCCATGATCTCGTCGACGGAGCCGTCTTCCAGCTGGGTCCAGGCCGTGACTTCAAGGCACTCGGGCAAGCTCTCGTGCTTGACCACCAGCGAGTGGTAACGGGTTACGGTCAGCGGCATGTTCAGGCCGTTGAACACCCCCAGGTCGCGGTGGAACACCGGGCTGGTCTTGCCGTGCATCACTTGCCGGGCACGCACCACCTGGCCGCCAAAGGCCTGGCCGATGGACTGATGCCCCAGGCATACGCCGAGAATCGGCAGCTTGCCGGCGAAATGCTTGATCGCCTCGATGGAAATACCGGCTTCGGTCGGCGTGCAAGGCCCGGGCGAGACCACGATGCGCTCGGGCTTGAGCGCCTCGATCTGAGCCACGGTCAGTTCGTCATTGCGCACTACTTTCACCTCAGCTCCCAACTCGCCCAGGTACTGGACGACGTTGTAGGTGAAGGAGTCGTAGTTATCAATCATCAGCAGCATACATGCTCCAACTTATTGATTTTAAAGTAGGTGTGCATGCAACTCAGGGTGTCGATATGCACATTGATATACACAAGCGCAGTGGAGCGTGCCGGGCAAGCTTGCGCACCCGAATGCTGCAAGCTGTCGGCAGGGCAGACAAGGTGATGGATTTGAACCGCCTTATCTATGCAATGTCGCTCAGCTCGCCACGCCATCGTCGGCCATCGCCAGCGCAAGCCGGCAGAACGTTGGGCATGACGATGCACCCGATGGCATTGCCGCCGGGCGAAGGTGTACTGCGTGGGGAGACTGATTGGCATGCAGCGTTCTCCTGGGGTTTGGAGCCGCCGTGCCGGAGAGCTATTAGATCCTTGATCCCTGCTTGCCGATTACGGCGGCAGGGTTCGGTTAAAAAACCGCAACGACGTGCCGCTTCCTATTGGAAGCGCCACCACTGACTAAAACGAATCGTTGCAATGCAAAGCATAGGACCTAACCGTAATTGAGCACTCGACGGCGTTCCGCAGCCGAGCTTCGAGGCGCGATTGTACCGTTCATCAAGGGGCTGCGTCGATTGCAATTTGCCGCTGGGTCTTGCGGCACTCACTCCGCTGGTTGATACCTGCCCCACTCCGTTGGAGCGCAATGCATGGCTGGCCCCGCGTATGCCGTGCGCTCCAGAGCGCCGGGCGGCACGACATGCAAACCGTTTTGCGCAGCCCGCCTCGGCAGCTGGCTTGGAGGCCCTTTAAACGCCACAAGTCCATCACCGAAACGGCGCGGTTCGTAATGTGGTGGCCGCCTGCTTGCTCTCCTTTGTCGTGCGGCTCAAGGGGCATTACGCCTCTGCCAGAACAGGAAGCACGGCCACTTGATCAAAGGGGCGCTATTCTTGCCATGGCCAAGTCAGGAAACCAGCGCCCTTTTCTCCAGCAAATGGTCGAGCCAGTCCGGATCCATTTCTGGCTCACTGGAGAACAACAAGCCGGTGTAGTCGCGGTACGGCGGGGTAAAGATCTCCTCCCGGCAGCCGTGATCGACCACCTTCCCACGCTGCATCACCAGTACCTCGTCGGCAATGGCGCGCACGGTGGCGACGTCGTGGGTGATGAACAAGTAGGCCACGCCCAGTTGCTGCTGGATGCGGTTGAGCAGCTTCAGAACGCCTTCGGCCACCAGTTGGTCGAGGGCCGAGGTGACTTCGTCGCAGATGATCAGTTGCGGCTCGGCCGCCAGAGCCCGGGCGATACAGATTCGCTGCTTCTGCCCGCCAGACAGTTCGCGGGGCTGGCGATCCATGTACAACGCCGGGTCCAGCTCGATCATCTCCAATAGCTCGGCGACCCGCTGGCGCAGCGCCTGGCCCTTGAGGCCGAGGTAGAAACTCAGCGGCCGGCCGATGATGTCGACGATGCGCTGGCGCGGGTTGAGCGCGGTGTCGGGGATCTGGTAAATCATCTGCAATCGGCGCAATTGCTCCTTGTTGCGCTGGCGATAATCAGCTGGCAGCGCTTTTCCGTCATACAACACCTGGCCGCTGGTCGGCGGCAACAACCCGGTGATCAAGCGTGCCGTAGAGCTCTTGCCGCTGCCCGACTCGCCGATCACCGCCAGGGTCTGGCCACGATAGAGCTTGAGCGAGACATCATGCAGCACCGGCTGATGGCCGTAGCTGGCGCTGGCCTTGCGTACCTCCAGCAGCGGTGTTGCCTGCGGTGGGCACGGCTTGGGTTCGGTGCGCAAGCTACGTACTGCCCACAGCGATCTGGTGTAATCCTGCTGTGGGGCGTCGAGCATGGTCCGGGTGTCGGCCTCCTCCACCAGCTTGCCGTGACGCAGAACCATGATGCGGTCGGCCATTTGCGCCACCACTGCCAGGTCGTGGCTGATATACAAGGCGGCGCTCCCGTAGGTTTTCACCGCATCGCGAATCGCCACCAGCACTTCGATCTGGGTGGTGACATCCAGCGCCGTGGTCGGTTCGTCGAAGATGATCAGGTCCGGGTGGCAGGCCATGGCCATGGCGGTCATCACCCGTTGCAACTGACCGCCGGAGACCTGGTGCGGGTAGCGCTGGCCGATCTGCTCGGGGTTGGGCAGACGCAGTATGCGGTAGAGCTCCACTGCCTCGGCTTGTGCCTTGGCACGGTCGATACCAGCGTTCCTTACCGCGGTTTCGACATGCTGGTCGATCAGCCGGTGCGCGGGGTTGAACGAGGCCGCCGCGCTTTGCGCGACATAGGCGATACGCAGGCCGCGCAGCTTGCGCAGGGCTTCGGGCTTGGCGCCCACCAGTTCCTGGCCATCGAAGCGCACCGAGCCACCCGTGATACGGCAACCGTCGCGCACATAACCCATGGAGGCCAGACCCAGAGTCGACTTGCCCGCCCCCGATTCACCAATCAGGCCCAGTACTTCGCCCCGCTGCAAGCTCAAGTCGATGCCTTTGATCAGCGGGTGCCAAGCGTCCTGATAATGGCCTTCAATACGCAGGTCGTGGATTTCCAGTAGCGGCTTGTCACTTGGATGAACGGTCATGCTCAGCACTCCTTCAGGCCGCTGGATAGATGCAGCACCCAGTCCACGACAAAGTTGACGCTGACGGTGATCAGCGCCACTGCCAGGGCCGGCAGCAGCGGGCTGATATCGCCGAAGGTGATCAGCACGGCATTGTCGCGGACCATGCTGCCCCAGTCGGCGGTCGGCGGCTGGATGCCCAGGCCCAGGAACGACAACGCACTGATGAACAGAAACACAAAGCAAAAACGCAGGCCGAACTCGGCAATCAGCGGCGCGGCGGCATTGGGCAGCACCTCGCGGCTGACCAGCCACCACAGCCCTTCCCCACGCAGCCGGGCGGCCTCGACGAAGTCCTGGACCACCACGGTCATCGCCACCGCCCGTGACAGGCGAAACACCCGGGTGGCATCGAGCAGCGCGATCACCAGCACCAGCGAGGTGGCGTTGGTGCCGACCACGCTGAGGATCAGCAAGGCAAAGATCAGCTGCGGGATGGCCATGAGGATATCCACCAGCCGCGACAGGCCCTGGTCGATCCAGCCGCCCCTGATCGCCGCTACCAGCCCGCAGAAACCGCCGACGGCAAAGGCCAGTAGCGTGGTCAGGAAGGCAATCCCCAGGGTGTTGCGCGCTCCATACACCAGGCGGCTGAACATGTCGCGGCCCAGGTTATCGGTACCCAGCAGGAACTGCCCGCCCCAAGGCGCAAAACCTTCGCCGACCACTTCAGTCTCGCCATACGGCGCCAGCACCGGCGCGAACAGCGCCACCAGTATGTAGGCAACAATCACCAGCAGGCCGAACTGGGCGCTCATGGGCGCCCGCAACAACGCTTTGATCAGGCTCATGGCTTACCCCTTCGGATGCATCAGGCGTGGGTTGCTGGCAATCGACAGCACGTCGGCCGTGGTATTGAGCAGGATGTAGGTGGCGGCGAAGATCAGGCTGCAGGCCTGCACCACCGGGATATCGCGCTTGGACACCGAGTCGACCAGTAACTGGCCGAGCCCCGGATAGACGAACACCACCTCGACCACCACCACGCCGACCACCAGGTAGGCCAGGTTCAGTGCCACCACATTGATGATCGGTGCCAGGGCATTGGGCAAGGCGTGGTGGAAGATGATCCGCGCCTGGCTGACGCCCTTGAGCCGGGCCATCTCGATATAGGGGCTGGCCAGCACGTTGATCAAGGCCGCGCGGGTCATGCGCATCATTTGCGCGACCACCACCAGGCTCAGGGTCAGCACCGGCAGTAGCGAGCGCTCCAGCACCTCGGCGAACGATACCCCCGGAGCCAGGTTGGAGATACTCGGCAACCAGTTGAGCTTGACCGCGAACACCAGGATCAGGATATAGGCGACGAAAAACTCCGGGAACGACACCGCGCTCAGGGCGCTGGTGTTGAGCAGGCGGTCGAACCAACTGTTGCGGTACAGCGCCGCGAGCATGCCCAGCAGCAAGGCTACCGGCACCGACACCAGCGCCGCCAGCAAGGCCAGGGTAAAGGTGTTGCCCAGGCGCGTGCCGATCAGCTCGGCAATCGGCCGCTGGTTGGCCAGCGACAGGCCCAGGTCACCCTGCAGCAGTTGCCAGGCCCAGTGGCCGAAGCGGGTCAGCGGCGGCAGGTCCAGGCCCAGTTGGGCACGGAAGGCAGCGACAGTCTCGGGAGTTGCCGCCTGGCCGAGCATGGCCTGGGCGACATCGCCCGGGAGCATGCCAACGGCCAGGAAGATGATCACCGACACCGCCAACAGCGACAACAGGCCCAGGGCCAGGCGCTGGAGCAATAGTTTGCAAAGGCTATTCACCGTACAGCTCCTCGAACAGGATCAACGAAGAAAGGTGCAAAAAGTGTCGGGCTTACGCCTGCCACCAGCGCTCGATCAAGCGCAGGCCATCGAGCTCGCCATAGGGCGCGGTCAGCCCGCCGTGGGCCACGCGCTTGGAGCGTGCGGCCACTGAGCTTGCGAACAGCGGCACGATCGCCCCGCCCTCGTCACGGCACAGGGCCTGCATTTCGTTGTACATCTCCTGGCGCAGCGGCGCGTTCATCTCGCCGCGAGCGGCGTTGAGCAGCTGGTTGAAACGGGCGTTGTCCCAGTGCGTCTCGTTCCAGGCCGCGCCCTTGGCGTAGCCGATGCTGAACATGCGGTCGGCGGTCAGGCTGCTGTACCAGAACGAGGTGGTGAAGGGCTGCTTCATCCACACATTGGAAAAAAAGCCGTCGGCAGGTTCGCGCACCACGTCGATGTCGATACCGGCCTGGCGTGCCTGCTCCTTGAACAGTACCGAGGCATCCACCGCTCCGGTGTAAGCGGCATCGGAGGCCTGCAGGCGCACCTTGAGCGAATCGACCCCGGCCTGGCGCAGGTAGAAACGCGCCTTGTCCGGGTCATAGCCACGCTGCTCCAGGGCGCTGTTGATGAAGCGACTACCGGGCTGGATCGGGTGGTCGTTGCCAATCTGGCCATAGCCATAAAGCACCGAGGCCAGCAGGGTTTCGCGGTTGATCGCATGTTTGAGCGCCAGACGGATGTTGTTGTCCTGGAACTGCTGGCTGTCGGTCAGCATCGGGAAGGTGTAGTGCTGGGCGCCCTTGGTCTCTTCGATGACCAGATTGGGGTTGCGCTTGAGCAAGGCGACAGTCTTGAGATCGACCTTGTTGATCACATCGACCTGGCCGGTGACCAGGGCGTTGACCCGCGCGGCGCCATCGGCGATGGCCAGCAGCTCGGCGCTGGCGAAATGCGCGCGGCCGGCTTTCCAGTAATCCGGGCTGCGCTCAAGGTCCATGCGCACGCCGGGTTCGAAGCCCTTGAGGCGATAACCGCCGGTGCCGATCCCGGCCTGCCAGTCGGCGGCGCCGTCCTTGGCGGGCATGATCACCAGGTGATAATCGGCCACCACGTAGGCGAAGTCGGCATTGCCCGAATGCAGTTCGAACACCACGGTGTCATTGCCCTGGGCGCTGACCTTGGCAACATCGCCGAGCACAGTCTTGGCCGCCGAGGTGGACTTGTCGCCCAGGTGATGCCCGATTGAGGCGACCACATCGCCGGCATCCAGAGTCTTGCCGTTATGGAAGGTCACCCCCTGGCGCAAGGTGAAGGTCCAGATGCGTGCATCGGGGCTGGATTCCCAGCGCTCGGCAAGCTCGGGGATCGCCGTACCATCGACGCCGATTTCGCTCAGGGTGTTGTACACCGCCGAGAAACCGACAAAGGTAAAGGTGTCGCTCCATGAACCTGGATCACGAGAATCGGTAGTACTGCCACCGGCCAGGCCCATGCGCAGCACGCCGCCCGCTTTCGGGGTAGCCTCCCCGGCCCAGCCGCGTTGCGGCAAGCCCATTGAAAACGCCCCGGCCACGGCAACCGCCGCGGCGCTGTACTTGAGAAAATCCCGACGCGGCAGGCCGCTGTCGTGCATCGCTTGAGTTATTTTGTTGTTGTTATCGCTCATGGCATTGCCTCTGTTGAACCGCAGAGAAAAGGATTCAGCCGACCTCGCACGCACTGATGCTAAATATTTGTAATTGTCATCGTGACAAATACATTAAGCTCAAAAACAGGTCGCTGCCAATCCCCTTTTCTTTACGAGCGAGGCTCTTGCTAGGCGGGGTTTTGTCAGTACTATCGGTTCGAAGGGGCAGATCGGAATGTCGCTACTGCCCTACCACTGAAGAGAGAATTCAAACTAGATGAGTCAGTCGACCCGCCTGATCACCGCCTCATACATCCTCTCGTTCGTAGCGGCCAACGCGCCGCAGAGGTTGCGTACCGAGACCATTGCCAAGTGGGTCAAGACTCATCCCACCCGGGTACGCAGTCTCGTGTCGTTGATGGTCAAAGCCAATATTCTGAAGTCATGGCGCGGCGCCCACGGCGGCCTGACCCTCGCACGCCCAGCCAGCGATATCACCTTGCGTGAGGTCTATGACGCCGTACAGGAAAGCTCGCTGATCGCCGAGAAGATCGACAACCCGTTCTCAGGCATGGAAGAACACTGCAAGGTATTCGATGTATTCACCCGCCTGTTCGCCATGCTTGAAGCCAACATGCGCCTGGACCTTGGCACTATCACCGCAGACCAACTGTTCGTTGCCTTCGAAAAGCCGCAGGAAAATGTCAGGCAGGCCTAAGACCTTAGGGCGCAATGCTCGGGGCCTTCATCAGCGCAGCAAATGGGCGCTTATCGCTCCCGCGCTCGATTGATATACACCACAGCACTGGATTTCATGAGGACCTGATAGACATCAGGATCCTCATAAAACCAATCAACGACAGCAACTCCTCAAGCCTTGGATGCAGGGGTCTGTTCCGCCAGTGCCACGGCACGGAACATTGCGCGACGCTTGTTCAGCGTCTCTTCCCACTCCAGGGTCGGCACCGAGTCGGCAACAATCCCGCCGCCGGCCTGTACATGCAGCTCGCCGTTCTTGATCACCGCCGTGCGAATGGCAATGGCGGTGTCCATGTTGCCGTTCCAGGCGAAGTAACCCACGGCGCCGCCATAGATCCCACGCTTGACCGGTTCCAGCTCGTCGATGATTTCCATCGCACGGATTTTCGGTGCGCCGGACAGAGTGCCCGCCGGCAGGATCGCCCGCAGCGCATCCATGGCCGTCAGCCCGGCCTTGAGCTGGCCGGTGACGTTGGAAACGATGTGCATTACGTTGGAATAGCGCTCGATGACCATCTTTTCGGTGAGTTTCACCGAACCGATTTCCGAGACCCGACCGGTGTCGTTGCGTCCCAGGTCGATCAGCATCAGGTGCTCGGCGATCTCCTTGGCGTCCGACAGCAGGTCCTGCTCCAGGGCCAGGTCGGCCTCCTCGGAGGCGCCCCGCGGGCGGGTACCGGCGATCGGCCGCACAGTGATCAGGTTGTCTTCGACCCGCACCAGCACTTCCGGCGAGCTGCCCACTACGTGGAAATCACCGAAGTTGAAGAAGTACATGTAAGGGGTCGGGTTGAAGCAGCGCAGCGCCCGGTACAGGTCGATGGGCGCCGCCGAAAAATCGATGGACATGCGCTGGGACGGCACCACCTGCATGCAGTCACCGGCCAGGATGTATTCCTTGATAGTGTCCACGGCCCGCTCATAGTCAGCCTGGGTAAAGCTGGAGCGGAACAGCGGATCAGCGGCCAGCTGCTTGCTGAAATCCAGGCCCGGACGCGGAGTGATCGGCTGGCGCAGTTGCGCCAGCAATTCCTGCAAACGTGCCTGGCCGGCTTCGAAGGCGTTGTCCTGGCCAGGGTCGGCCAGCACGATGGCGTGCACCTTGCCCGCCAGGTTGTCGAACACCACTACCGCGTCGGAGACCATCAACAGGATATCCGGCACACCGATCGGATCCGGGTTCGGGCACGGGCCCAGGCGCGGCTCGACATAACGCACGCAGTCATAGCCGAAATAGCCCACCAGGCCACCGTTGAAACGCGGCAGGCCGGCGATGGTCGGGACGTTGTAGCGAGCTTTGAATTCCTCGACGAAGGCCAGCGGGTCGGCCACTTCGTGACTTTCGATCTCCACGCCATCATGGGTCACGCTGACCTGGAAGCCGTGCACCCGCAGCACAGTGCGGCACGGCAGGCCGATGATCGAGTAACGCCCCCACTTCTCACCGCCCTGCACCGACTCCAGCAGATAGGAGTTGGGCTGGTCGGCCAGTTTCAGGTAGATCGACAGCGGGGTGTCGAAGTCGGCAAGGGTTTCGCAGGCCAGCGGGATACGGTTGTAACCGGCTGCGGCCAAACGCAGGAATTCTTCGCGAATCATGGGGTGCCTCGTGGCTTGAGGGTCTAACAGTCAGGTATGCAAACGTGCCGGCGGGGCCGGCCAGACAAAAATCAGGCGCGCCAACGCCAGCGGGCCAGGGCCTTGATGACTTTCATCCAGAGTTTGCGAGTGACCACCACGATGGAGTTTCCAGAATGGGATGGAACAGCGTCGGGCAACGTTATCTCAGCGGCAGGTTCTAAGCAACCGGGGATCAGCGCCCGCAGGTTGTCGATCACCAGCGCCGGCGACTCCTCGGCAATCGGCCTGCCGTGGTTGTAGCCGTAGCTCAGGGCGACGCACTTGACCCCCGCCGCCTTGGCTGCCAGCACGTCACTGCGCGAATCGCCGACGAACAGTGATTGCGAGGCCGGCACGCTGGCCATCTTCATCACAAAGAACAGCGCCGCCGGGTCGGGTTTCTTCTGCGGCAGGGTATCGCCGCCGATGATCCAGCGGAAATACCGACCGATTTTCATCTGGTCCAGCAAGGGGGCCACGAAACGCTCGGGCTTGTTGGTAATCAGGGCCATTTCCACGCCCTGCTTGTGCAGCCACTTGAGAGTCTCGCGCGCACCGGGATAGACCACGGTCAACTCGTGGCTGTCCTCGTAGGCGGTATTGAACAGCTCCAGCGCATACTCGGCCTCGACATCGTCGACACCCTGGGCCTCCAGGCTGTTGGCCAGGGCCCGGCGCACCAGCATGGGCGCACCGTTGCCAACCCACTCACGCACCGCCTCGACACCGGCAGGCTTGCGCCCCAGCTTGAGCAGCATCTGATCCACGGCGGCCGCAAGGTCCGGTACCGAATCGACCAGGGTGCCATCCAGGTCGAACATCACCAGCCGTGGCAGGCGCCCCTGGAACAGCTGCTCAAAGGCGCTCATGGTCGCGCCAACGCCAGTTCGGCACGCATCTTCTCGATGACTTCCTGATAGTTCGGCGCATTGAAGATCGCCGAGCCTGCCACAAAGGTATCGGCGCCTGCGGCAGCGATTTCGCGGATGTTGCCCACGTTCACCCCACCGTCGATTTCCAGGCGGATATCCCGCCCGGAGGCATCGATCAAGGCACGAGCCTCACGCAGCTTGTCGAGGGTGCCCGGAATGAACTTCTGCCCGCCAAAGCCCGGGTTGACACTCATCAGCAGCACCATGTCGACCTTGTCCATCACGTACTTGAGCACGTCCAGCGGAGTTGCCGGGTTGAACACCAGGCCGGCCTTGCAACCGCCTTCGCGGATCATCTGCAGGGAACGGTCCACATGCAGCGTGGCTTCGGGGTGGAAGGTGATGTAGGTGGCGCCCGCTTCGATGAAGTCACCGATGATGCGGTCCACCGGAGTGACCATCAGGTGTGCATCGATCGGCGCGGTGATCCCGTACTTGCGCAGCGCAGCGCAGACCATCGGGCCGATGGTCAGGTTCGGCACATAGTGGTTGTCCATGACATCGAAATGCACGATGTCGGCGCCGGCGGCCAGGACATTGTCCACTTCCTCGCCCAGACGGGCGAAGTCGGCGGAGAGAATCGACGGAGCAATAGCGAAGGGCTGCATGACGCACCTTTTTTGAGCAGAATCACGATGGCGCGCATTGTATACCTCATGCTTTGGAGCGCACACCGTAACCGCGATGATCAGTAGGCCGCGCGATAGATCTTCTCGATATCGGCGGGGCTCAGCCGGCGCGGGTTGTTGCGCATCAAGCGCTCGATACCCGCGGCCTCGACGGCCATGGCCGGGATCGCATCCTCGGGCACGCCGAAGCTGCGCAAGCCGCTGGGAATTTCCACCGCCGCACACAACGCTGCCATGGCCTCCACTGCCCGGTCGGCCGCCTCGCTGGCGCTCAGGTGCGCGGTCTGTACCCCCATGGCCTCGGCGATATCCTGCATACGCTCGACGCAGGCCATCTTGTTCCAGGTCATGACATAGGGCAGCAGCAAGGCATTGCTGACCCCGTGGGACATATGAAAGCGTCCGCCCAGGGGATAGGCCATCGCATGTACCGCACCGACCCCGGCATTGCCGAAGGCCATGCCGGCCATCAGGCTGGCAGTGGCCATGTCCTCCCGAGCCTGCAGGTGAGCCGGGTTGGCAAAGGCCTTGGGCAAAGCCTTGACGATCAGCTTGATGGCGCCGATGGCCAGGGAGTCGGTGATCGCGGAAGCATTGAGGGACAGGTAGGCCTCGATGGCATGCGCCAGGGCATCGACGCCGCTGGCCGCGGTGACACGCGGTGGACAGGTCAGGGTCATCTGCGGGCTGACCAGGGCCACGTCCGGCAGCAGGTAGTCGCTGATGATGCCTTTCTTCAATTGCGCGACCCGGTCCGAGAGGATCGCCACATTGGTCACTTCCGAGCCAGTGCCTGCGGTGGTGGGAATGGCGATCAGCGGCGGCCCCTTGCGCGGCACCTGGTCGATGCCGAACAGATCCTCCAGGGCGCCGTGATAGCCGGCATAGGCTCCGACACTCTTGGCGATATCGATGGCGCTGCCGCCGCCCAGGCCGATCAGCCCGTCATGCCCACCCTCGCGGTACACCTGCATGCAGTCCTCGACGATGGCGATTTCCGGATCAGGCTGCACCCGGTCGAAGACTTCGTAACTGCGCTCCCCCAGGTGGGCCAGCGCCAGCTCCACCGTGCCGGACCTGAGCAGGGCAGTATCGGTGACGATCAGCGGGTTATCGACATCCAGGCGGGTCAGCTCGGCAGCCAGTTGCTCGATGGCGGTGCTGCCGGTCAGCAATTTATGGGCGATCTTGAAAGAGGAAATACTCATGTGCGCAGCCTCTTATATAAAGGTGGGAGCCGGCACAAGCGTAGCTGGGGATTGCGCAACCGGGCTGTCGCGATGCCCGATCGGCATCACGACAGTGCTCACGTTACCCGCCAAGGCTCAGGCCACCTCGCTTTCCACCGCCCGGGCGGGCTTGGCCTGGGGCCCTGGCTGGGCATCCGGGACGGGAGTTGCGTCCGCGTCGCCCAGGTCCTTGCTGAAAGTCCGGTCGTTCTCGCCCTTGAAGAAGTTCTTGCCGTAGATCAGCAGGCACAGCACCACGCCAATGGCAAAGCCCCAACTGGCGCCCTTGATCGCCAGCACTGCACCGATCACCCCTGCGATGCCCAGGTCACGCTGGCTACGGGCCTCGAGAATGCCCAGGCGCACGCTGACGTAGCCCTGGATCAGCAAGGTCAGCGCCAGCGCGACCCCGAGAATAGGCTGCACCAGGGTCACTACCGGCAACAGCAGCAAGCCGGTGTTGGTGCCCCAGCGGAACGAACCCATACCGCCATAGATCGACTTCATGGCCTTGGGCCCGCCCTTGAAGCGCTCGATCACCACCACCAGCATCGCCGCCCATTTCGGCCCGCACATGGCAATGTCCGGACCGAAGATGCTCATGAATGCGTTGCGCCCGCCGAAGATCAGGTGCGAGCGGTCCGGGTCGTAGTCGACTTTTTCGTCGGTGCGGATCTGCTCGGCCTCGTCCAGCAGCACCTTGGCGCTGAGCACATCGCCAAAGACGATGATGTACACCGCGAGCATGGTCGGCAGCGCGCTGATGAACATCGACAGCGGCGGCATGCCCAGGCCGAACACCGTGTAGTTGTTCCACAGGCCGATGAAGTCCGGCTTGCTCAGGCCCCACTGGATGGTCGGCCACGGCGCTTCACCGAACAGCGGCGCCAGCACTACCGCCAGCAGGATGATCGGCAGGATGCCCAGCTTGGCGAAGTTCCACCAGAAGCGGTTGCGCAGCTTGAGCTGGGCAAAGTGCTGGGAAAAGATCAGGTAGAAGGCAATGGCGATGGAAATGGTCCAGGGAAAACTGTCGAACTTGCCGCCCACCTGGAACACCGCGGTCACCGCACTGAGCCCGGCGCCGACAATGATTCCCGACTTGATCGCCGAGGGCACGAAGCCCACCACCTTGCGCGCCATGCCGGTGGCCCCCAGGGCGATGGAGAACACCCCGAGCATCAGCTGGAAGGCAATCAGCGCGTGGACACGCTCCGGGCCCACGGGAAACTGCGCGCAATAGGCCATCAGCAGCGGCACCGCCGGGGTGATCCAGCCGGGCACCACGGGGTCGCCCAGCAGGTGGTGGGCCAGGTACAACAAGCCGTTGAGCATGACCACAGCCAAGGCCATCTCGAAGGGCATGCCGAGGAACTCGGTCATCAGTGGAGTGGCCGCCAGGTCGACGGCGCACATCAGCAAGCCTTGCAGGTAGTCCGGCAGCTCGAATTTGTAGTGGATAAAGGGCAAACGCACCTTGAACGGGCCAAGGGCGATGTACGGCGTTTCGTGCCGAGTGTCGGAAGGCGTTGGCATCAACTGCACCTGTCTTATTGGTATTGGTGGCGGTGTAAAGCGGCCCGCGCCAGTTGGCACGGGCAAGGATCGATCAATAGGCAGCCCGGTAGATCTGCTCGATATCGCCGGGGCTCAGTTGGCGCGGGTTGTTGCGCATCAGCCGCTGGATACCCGCCGCTTCCAGGGCCATGGCCGGGATCGCGTCCTCGGGCACACCGAAGCTGCGCATGCCCGTGGGGATGTCCACCGCAGCGCACAGCGCAGCCATGGCCTGGACCGCCTGCTCTGCGGCCTGGCCATCACTGAGCCCGGCGATCGGCAGGTCCATGGCCTGGGCGATATCGCGAAAGCGCTCGACACAGGCCATCTTGTTCCAGGCCATGACGTAGGGCAGTAGCAGCGCGTTGCTCACCCCGTGGGCGATATTGAAGCGCCCGCCCAGGGGATAGGCCAGGGCATGCACCGCACCGACTCCGGCATTGCCGAAGGCCATGCCGGCCATCAGGCTGGCGGTGGCCATGTCTTCCCGGGCCTGCAGGTTGGCCGGGTTGGCGTAGGCCTTGGGCAGCGCCCTGACGATCAGGCGGATCGCGCCCAGGGCCAGGGAGTCGGTGATCGGCGAACCGTTGAGCGACAGGTAGGACTCCACCGCATGCACCAGCGCGTCGACGCCACTGGCGGCGGTGACGCTGCGCGGGCAGGTCAGGGTCATCACCGGGCTCACCAGCGCTACGTCCGGCAGCAGGTAATCGCTGACGATGCCCTTTTTCAACTGGGCCACCTTGTCCGAGAGGATCGCCACGTTGGTCACCTCCGAACCGGTGCCCGCAGTGGTAGGAATGGCAATCAGCGGCGGCCCCTTGCGCTGCACCTGATCCACCCCGAACAGTTCTTCCAGCGCGCCTTCATGGCCGGCGAACGCCGCCACCGCCTTGGCGATATCAATGGCGCTGCCGCCGCCCAGGCCGATCAGGCCATCGTGGCCACCGGCCCGGTAAGCCTGGGTGCAGGCCTGGACTATGGCGATTTCCGGCTCCGGCTGGACCTCGTCGAAGATCCGGTAGGCGCGCCCGCCCAGGTGGGCCAGGGCCAGATCGACGGTGCCGGACTTGACCAGGATCGCATCGGTGACGATCAGCGGGTTGCTGATCTGCAGGCGCGCCAGTTCGGCGTCCAGCTGCTCGATGGCGCCCTGGCCGGTAATCAGTTTGTTGGCAATCTTGAACGCAGAGATACTCATCAGCTCGGCCTTGTTTAATTGTTGTGGCAAGAGCGCCGTCAGGCGGCCACTCTCGAATGGGCTCGCAGGCTGTAGAGCGAAAGCTGTGCCAAGATACGCAAAGCCTTGATCTACAAGGCTCTGGAAGGAAATCCAGGGGAATGACCGGGCCGTCGCGATTGAATTGCTGATCGCTGCAGGCAGCTCTGATCAGAATCCTAATCAGAGTGTTCCCAGCGCTTCATCTTCTGCACCACCGTGGCCTGGCTCACCCCCAGCGCCTTGGCGGCCAGGCGGGTGGTCTTGTGCAGTTGCAGGGCCGCGCGAATCGCCTGGCGCTCGGCGTTCTCCAGCACCTTGCGCAGCGGCAGGCGGCTGTCGTCGGTGTTGCGGGCCTGTTGCTCGATCAGGTCCTCCGGCAGGTCCAGGGCCTCTATCACCTGGCCGGAGCAGGTCACCACCAGGCGCTCCACCACGTTGATCAGCTCGCGGATGTTCCCCGGCCAGGCGTACTCGCCCAGCAGTTCCAGGGCTTCCAGGCTCCACTGCACCTGACGCTGATAGCGCTGGTTGAAGTGCTCCAGGTAGTACTCCAGCAAGGGGCCGATTTCCTCGCTGCGCTCGCGCAGGGCCGGGATCGCGATGGGCACCACATTCAGGCGGTAATACAGGTCGGCGCGGAACTTGCCCTCGGCCACCCGCTGCTTGAGGTCGTGATGGGTGGCGCTGATGATGCGCACATCCACCTCCTTGAGCTCCAGGCCGCCCACCGGAATGAAGCGGTTCTCTTCGATGACCTTGAGCAGCTTGACCTGCACCGCCAGGGGCAGATCGCCGATCTCATCGAGAAACAGCGTACCGTTGTGTGCCAGTTCCAGCAGCCCGCGCTTGCCCTTGCTGCCGGCACCGGTGAAGGCACCCGGGGCATAGCCGAACAGCTCGGCCTCGATCAGGTTCTCCGGCAGCGCCCCGCAGTTGAGGGCCAGGAACGGTTCGCGGGCACGAGCACTGGCGTTGTGGATAAATTGCGCCACCAGGGTTTTACCCACACCCGTCTCCCCTTGCAGCAGCACCTTCACGTCGCAGTCGGCCACTTGCCGGGCCTGGGCAAAGACCCGCCCGGAAACCTCCTGGTCGGCCATCAGCGGTGATTGCAACAGGTCGTCACGCTGGCCCGCATGCAGCCGCGCAGTGCTGGTGCGCAGCTGCTTGAGCTGCTGCAACTCGTCGCGCTCGCGCTTGATGCGCAGCAGCTCGGTCATGTCGCGCACGGTGCTGACCACATAGCGAATGCTCTGGTCGGCGGCGAGGATCGGCGTGGCACTGACCAGCAACTTCTTGCCGTGGCTGAGGCTCTGCATCACCGACACCGGCCGACCGTCCTGCAGTACCCGTAGTGAAGCGGACTGGGAAATCACCCCGCTCTTCACCAGCTCCTGCATCGGCCGCCCCAGCAGCTCGGCGCCATTCAGGCCGGTGAGGCGCTCGTAGGCCTGGTTGACCTTGAGGGTCTGGCCCTGGCCATCGGTGATGTAGACGCCGTCATGCAGCGCATTGAGCAGCTCTTCGAAACTGGCATCGTTGAAGTTCACCCGCGACTCCACAGTAAGCATGGGAAGCGCGCAGTTTACGGGTGAACGACAAGCAGAGGGGACGGGGCGGCCCAGACCTTAGTACAAGGCCGCCCGAGGGGCTCAGGCCTGAGCCGTGCGCAGTTTCTCGCTGCGCCCGCGCAGCCATTCCAGGGTCAGCAGCAGGATCACCGAGAAGGCGATCAGCAACGTGGCCGCAGCGGCGATGGTCGGGCTGAGGTTCTCGCGGATGCCGCTGAACATCTGCCGCGGCAGGGTGGCCTGCTCCGGGCCGGCGAGGAACAGGGTCACTACCACTTCATCGAACGAGGTGGCGAAGGCGAACAGCGCGCCACTGATGACCCCGGGGGCGATCAACGGCAAGGTCACCCGGCGGAATGTGGTCAGCGGCGAGGCACCCAAACTGGCCGCGGCCCGCACCAGGTTGTGGTTGAAGCCCTGCAGGGTTGCCGACACGGTGATGATCACGAAAGGCACGCCGAGCACCGCATGCACGATGATCAGCGAAAAGAAACTGTTGCCCATGCCCAGCGGGGCGAAGAACAGGTAGCTGGCCACACCGATGATCACTACCGGTACCACCATCGGCGAAATCACCAGGGCCATCACCAGCGCCTTGCCGGGGAAATCACCGCGGGTCAGGCCGATGGCCGCCAGGGTGCCGAAGACCATGGCCAGCAAGGTTGCGGCCGGCGCCACGATGACGCTGTTCTTCAGCGCGCGCATCCACTCGGCAGAGGCGAAGAAGTCCTGGTACCAGTGCAGCGAAAAGCCCTGCAGCGGGTACACCAGGAAACTGCCGGAGTTGAACGACAGCGGGATGATTACCAGCACCGGCAACACCAGGAACAACAGGATCAAGCCGCAGAGAATCCGCAAGCTGTAGAACCAGACCCGTTCGACGGGCGACATGTAGGGGCTCAGCATTTCGATTCTCTCCTTAGCTCAGGCGCAGGCGGCTTGCGCCCACAAGCCAGCTGTAAATCAGATAGAGCACGATGGTCGCCAGCAACAGCAGGCCGCCCAGGGCCGTGGCCATGCCCCAGTTGATGCTGGTGTTGGTATAGAAGGCGACGAAGTAGCTGACCATCTGGTCGTTCGGGCTGCCCAGCAATGCCGGGGTGATGTAGTAACCAATCGCCAGGATGAACACCAGCAGGCAACCAGCGCCGACCCCGGCGTAGGTCTGCGGGAAATACACCCGCCAGAAGCTGGCGAACGGATGGCAGCCCAGGGAGATCGCCGCACGCATGTAGGTCGGCGAGATGCCTTTCATCACGCTGTAGATCGGCAGGATCATGAACGGCAACAGGATGTGCACCATGGAGATGTAGACCCCGGTACGGTTGAACACCAGTTCCAGGGGCTTGTCGATCACCCCCATGGCCAGCAGCGCGCTGTTGATCAGGCCACCCGATTGCAGCAGCACGATCCACGCCGCCACTCGCACCAGGATCGAGGTCCAGAACGGCAGCAGCACCAGGATCATCAGGAGGTTGCTCTTGCGCGCCGGCAGGTTGGCCAGCAGGTACGCCAGGGGATAGGCCAGGGCCAGGCAGATGGCGGTGATCACCAGGCCCATCCAGAAGGTGCGGGCGAAGATGTCCAGGTAGATGGACTGGTCCGGGGTGGCCGGCGCCAGTTCGCCCAGGTCGTCGATGCGATGGTCCACCGCCGCCAGCAGGTAGTACGGGGTCAGGCTGCTGGTGTTGCGGCGGATCGCCTGCCAGTAGGCCGGGTCGCCCCAGCGCTCATCCAGGCTTTCCATGGCTTCTTTATAGGATTCGGGCTCGGCCTTGAACGGCAGGGCGCGAGCGGTCTTGGTCAGCAGGCTGCGGTAGCCGGCCAACTCCATGTTCAGGCGCTTGGACAGGTCGCCCAGGGTCTGATTCTTGCGGGCATCCGCCAGGTCTTCGCTCAAGGCCTTGTAGGCCCCTTCGGCGGGCAGGCCACGACCGTCCCAGGCACTCACGGCCGCCACAGTACGCGGCATGCCGCCGACCACTTCCGGGTTGCCGACGCTCTTGTACAGCAGCGCCACGATCGGTACCAGGAACACCAGCAGCAGAAACAGCACCAGGGGCGCGATCAGCGCCTGGGCCTTCCAGCGGTTGACCCGCTCGGCACGGGCCAGCCGCTGCTTGAGGGTCGGGCCGGTGACCGCGTTCAGGGGAACGGTGATGGTCATGACAAACTCCGCGAATCGATCTTTCGAATACAAACCACCAGGCGGCAGGAGCGGGCTTGGCCGCGCATCGAAGGCTGTGCTTCAACATCAAGGTTGATGCTGATGACGCCTTCGCGAGCAAGCTCGCTCCTACAACGGCAGGGGGTGGTTACTTGGCTGCCCAGGCGTTGAAGCGCTGTTCCAGTTGCTCACCGTTGTCAGCCCAGAAGCTGACGTCGATCTGCACCTGGTTGGCGATGTTTTCCGGAGTGGTCGGCATGTCCTTGAGGATGTCCTTGGCCAGCAGCGGCACGGCCTGGGTGTTGGCCGGGCCGTAGGCGATATTCTCCGAATAGGTCTTCTGCTGCTGCGGTTGCACCGAGTAGGCGATGAACTTCTTCGCCGCTTCGGCGCGAGCCTTGTCCAGGCCTTTTGGAATGGCCCAGGCGTCGAAGTCGTAGATGCCGCCGTTCCACACCACTTTCAGGTTGCTTTCCTTCTGCACCGCGGCGATCCGGCCGTTGTAGGCCGAGCTCATGACCACGTCGCCGGAAGCCAGGTACTGCGGCGGCTGGGCGCCGGCTTCCCACCACTGAATGTAGGGCTTGAGTTCATCGAGTTTCTTGAAGGCACGGTCCTGGCCATCCTTGCCGGCCAGGACCTTGTACACGTCCTTGGGCGCGACGCCGTCGGCCATCAGGGCGAACTCCAGGGTGTACTTGGCGCCCTTGCGCAGGCCGCGCTTGCCCGGGAACTGCTTGACGTCCCAGAAATCAGCCCAACTGCTCGGAGCGGTTTTCAGCTTGTCGGCGTTGTAGGCCAGTACCGTGGACCAGACGAAAAAGCCCACGCCGCACGGCTGGATCGCGCCCTTGACGTAGTCTTCGCTGTTACCGAACAGCGCCGGGTCCAGTTGCTCGAACATGTCCTCGTCGCAACCGCGGGACAGTTCCGGGGACTCCACTTCTACCAGGTCCCAGGACACACTCTTGGTGTCGACCATGGCCTTGATCTTGGCCATTTCGCCGTTGTATTCGCCGGCGATGATCTTGCCCTTGCCCGCCGCCTCCCAAGGGGCATAGAAGGCCTTGACCTGGGCCGCCTTGTTCGCCCCGCCAAAGGACACCACGGTCAGGTCCGGGCCCGCCGCCATGGCGTGCGCCGCACCCATCATGCCCAGTGCCAGGGCGGTGAATTTCAGGGATCTCAACATTTATTGTGTTCTCCACGTGCAGGTTGGTGTTGCAGGGGGGCGATCAATTCGCCTCTAGAAGCGGGTCGAGCGCGCGAACGTGCTCGACTTGCCAGCCAAGCGGCACCACGTCACCTACTGCCAGCGCAGGATCGAGCTCGGCAATCGGCTGTTTCACGAAGAAGTCGCTCTTGCCGCAGACTTCCAGGCGCACCCGGACGTGGTCGCCCAGATAGATGAATTCCGCCACCCGGCCGGAGAAGCGGTTGACGCAGCTTTCGCTGGAACCGTTGAGGCTCACCCGCTCCGGGCGGATGGACAAGGTCACCGGGCCGCCGACCTGGCCGACATTCACCGCCAGCGCCTCGACCTTCTCGCCACGCCCCAGCTCCACCACGCAACGCTCGCCGTTGTGGCTGTGCAGGCGGCCGTTGAGGCGGTTGTTCTCGCCGATGAAGTTGGCGACGAAGGTGTTCTTCGGCTCTTCGTAGAGAGTGCGCGGCGGCGCGATCTGCTGGATCTCGCCCTGGTGGAACACCGCCACCCGGTCGGACATGGTCAGGGCTTCGCCCTGGTCGTGGGTCACATAGACCACGGTCACGCCCAGGCGCTGGTGCAGGTGCTTGATCTCCATCTGCATGTGTTCGCGCAGTTGCTTGTCGAGGGCGCCAAGGGGTTCGTCCATCAGCACCAGCTGTGGCTCGAACACCAGGGCCCGGGCCAGGGCCACCCGCTGCTGCTGGCCGCCGGACAGCTGGGCCGGGTAGCGCTGGGCGAAAGCGTCGAGCTGGACCATGCTCAGCACCCGCTTGACCCGCTCGCTGATGTCGGTCTTGCTCAAGCCGCGTACCGACAGCGGAAAGGCCAGGTTCTCGGCCACGGTCATGTGGGGGAACAGCGCGTAGTTCTGGAACACCATGCCGATGTCGCGCTTGTGCGGCGGCACATTGTTGATCGAGCGCCCGGCCAGCTGGATCTCGCCGGCGGTCGGGGTTTCGAAACCGGCCAGCATCATCAGGCTGGTGGTCTTGCCGGAACCGGATGGCCCCAGCAGGGTGAGGAACTCGCCTTTGCGAATTTCCAGGTTGAGGTCTTTGACGATCAGGTTCTCGCCGTCGTAGCTCTTCTGCACACCACGAAAGCTGACCAGAACATCGTTGGCCCCAGCACTTGAAACGACCTCGCTCATACCCGCACCTTTTGTTTTAGACGGCTGTGGAACAAGCCTAGAGGAGCCTGCAGAGCGCGCAAATCGGGGGCCAGGAGAGATTCGCCTCAGCCCTCTGGAAGGTTGCGTGTAGGGATTGCCCTACAAGAATGGCGCGATTGGATAAGGGCGGAGGCAAACGGCAGGCTGCAAGCGGCAAGAAACGGCGAAAGCCTGAAAGCGCGGAATGTCGCAAATGGATAAGTGCCCTCCCCCAAGGGGAGGGAGAGCACCGCAGAGGGTGTCAGAGCAGCTTGTGTTCCATGGCGTATTTCACCAGTTCGGCCAGGGAGGTGATGTTGAGCTTCTGCATCAGCCGCGCCTTGTGGGTACTGATGGTCTTGCTGCTCAGGGCCAGTTGCTGGGCAATGTCGTTGACATTGGCGCCCTGGGCCAGGCGCTCGAAAACCGAGAATTCACGCTCGGAAAGCAGCGAATGCAAGGGCCGGGTATCGGTCAGACCGACCTCGAAGACCATACGGTCAGCCAGGTCCGGGTCGATATAGCGGCCGCCAGATGCCACCTTGCGAATGGCCGTCAGCAGCAGCGACGGATCACTGTCCTTGGTGGCGTAGCCGGCAGCGCCGATCTTCAGCGCCCGGGCGGCCATCTGCGCCTCGTCGTGCATCGACAGCACCAGGATCGCCGGCGGATTGCTCAGGGCACGGATCCGCGGAATGGCCTCCAGGCCGTTCACCCCGGGCATGGAGATATCCAGCAGCACCACTTCGCAAGGCACCTGACGCAGGGTCTCCAGCAACTGCTCGCCGTTGCTCGCCTCGCCCACCACGACCAGGTCCTTGGCCAGGCCAATCAGTTGCTTGATGCCTTCGCGAACGATGGTGTGGTCTTCGGCTACCAGTACACGGATCACGCGTGTCTCCTCATTATTGTTCTTGGTCCAGGGGCACCCGGACACTCAGGGTGGTGCCTTCGCCCCGCTCACTGTGCAGCGACAGGCTCCCGCCCATGATCAGCACCCGCTCGCGCATGCCCACCAGGCCAAAGGACGTCGGACGTGCAGAAGCGGTGTCGAAGCCCAGGCCGTCATCGCTGATGCTCATGCACAGCTCGTGTGCTTCCAGGGTCAGAGTGAGTTCCACAGTATGCGCCTGGGCATGGCGCATGACATTGGTCAGGGCCTCCTGGAGGATACGGAACAGGCCGACGGCCTTGGCGTCGCTCAAGCGCGGCAGGTTGTCCGGCACCTGGACCAGGCAGGGGATCTGGGTGCGGGCCTCGAACCGGCGGGCCTGCCATTCGATGGCCGAGGCGATGCCCGCATCGAGGATTGGCGGCCGCAGTGCGGTAGCCACATCCCGCACCAGCTGGAACAGCTGGGCGATCAGGCGCTTCATGCTGTTGAGGCGTTCATGCAGGCCCGGGTCGAGCTGGGCATAGGCCAGCTCACACATGGACGTTTCCAGCTTGAGCACAGTCAGCATCTGCCCCAGTTCGTCATGGACTTCCCGGGCAATGCGGGCCTTTTCCTCTTCGCGCACGCTTTCCAGGTGCGCCGACAGCTCCCGCAACTGTTCACGGGAGCTGGCCAGTTCCAGCTCGATGCGCTTGCTTTCGCTGATGTCCCAGACAATGCCGTCCCAGACAAACGCGCCGTCATCCAGGCGCCGGGTGATGGCCTTGATCTCGGCCCAGCGCTGCTGGCCCTGGCGAGTGAGGATGCGGCCCTGCCAGGACCAGTCGCTGTCGGTGTCCAGGGCCTGGTCCTGGGTCTGGTGATAGCTGGCCTTGTCGTCCGGGTGCACCAGGCTGCGCAGGCCCTTGTCCCGGTGGGCCAGCACTGATGGCGAGTAGCCCACCAGGGTCTCGCTGCCTTCGCTGATATAGGCGAAGTCGATCTGCCCGGTGACCGGCGCCCGCTCCAGGCGGAACACCAGGCCCGGCACGTTGGCTGCAATCCCCTGCAGACGCGCCTCGCTTTCGCGCAGGGCCGCCAGCGCGCGACGGCGCTCGGTCACGTCATTGAGATAGACCACCAGGTATTCGCTGTCGCGAAAGCGCAGGAAGCTCAGGGACACGTCCGCCGGCAGGATGCTGCCATCGGCACGCACACACTGGGTCTCGAAACTTTGCACGCCCTCCTCGCTGCCCCGGGCCCGCTTCCACAGGTTGAGCCAGCGATCCATATGCAGGTTGGGCTCGAAATCGATCAGCGGCCGGTCGATCACCCCGCCCGCCGGGTAACCGAGCATCTCTTCGGCTGCCCGGTTGGCGTAGCGCACATGGCTGTCCCAATTGACCCAGAGAATGCCCACGGTGCTCTGATCGATGGAGAACTGGGTCAGGCGCAGGGCTTCCTCGCTGGCGGCACGCAAGGCGATGTCCTCCCGCGCCGCCAGCAGGCGCTGCTCCAGGCTGCGCTGCTGGCGGCGCTGCCAGAAGACGATCGCCAGACTCGCCAGCAGCAGGATCACCAACAGCAGGCTGAGGTTCTGCCAGACCCCGGGGGACTCGCCAAGCCGCGGGTACTTGGGCTGGAGCCAGCGGCCATGGAGCTGCTCCAGCTCCTTGGCCGGGATCGCATGCAAGGCCGCTTCGACAATGCTCGCCAGTTCCGGCCAATCGCGGCGAGTGGCTACCCGCAGCAATTGCGGCAAGCCGATATCCCCCACCACGGCCAGCCCGGCGAACTCCGCCTCCCCCGAAAGGCGACTGAGCTGAGCCTCGTCCACCACCGCGTAGCGGGCCTGCTGGCTCAGCAGCAACTGCAGGGCCTGGCGCTCCAGGGGCACTCCTTGCAGGTTGAGGTTGGGGTAAGTCAGGCGCAGGTAATCGGCCACCGCACTGGGCATGCGCACGGCGACCCGGGCCTGGCTGTCGAGTTTTTCCAGCTCCACCGTACCTGCGCCCTTGCGCTCCCCGACCACCAGCTGCGGCACGCGCATATAGGGGTCGCTGAACAACCACAGGCGCAGACCGGCCGGGGTCTGGGTCAGGCCCGGGGCCATGTCCACCTCGCCGTCGCGCAGGGCCCGCTCCAGCTGTGCCTGGTCAGGGAAGTTGCGCCAGCTGAGCTCGATGTTCAGCGCCTTGGCCAGGGCTTGCATCAACTCGACATTGGCCCCGGACAGCCGCTGCAGGCGCCGGTCGTACTGGGCGAACGGCGCCTGCAACACCAGCCCCACCCGCAACTCGGGGTGCTGCGCCAGCCACTGGCGCTGTTCCAGGCTCAAGGGCGCAGTCGGCACCTGGGGCGCCGGGGCCGCATGGCCTATCAAGGGAAGGCACAGACAGCCGATAAGCAGAAGGCAGCGAAAACGCATCATCTGAAGTCTCACACCCTGACAAATACTGACCAACCCATTAGGCTGCCGGAATTACTTCTGGCCTGGAATATCCGATGCCCCTTGTCCACCGCTCGGCACTGCCCGCATTGTGCCTGTCGCTGATCCTGCCCTGGACCTTTTCTGTGCAAGCTGCCGACCCGGCTCCAGAAACCAAGACTCCCGAGGAACAACCGGCGCAACGCCAACCTCTGCCTGAGCGTAGCCAGGAAGACGCCGCCGCCCTGGAGCGCCAGTTGCCCGCCCTGGAACAGCAGCAGTTGCAAGCCGGCGGCGATACCTTCCTGGCCCTGTGGAAGCCGGCCAACACCAGCGACCCCAAGGGCGTGGTGATTATCCTCCCGGGAGCGGGTGAAACCGCTGACTGGCCGCAAGCCATTGCACCTTTGCGCAACAAATTGCCGGACACCGAGTGGGCCAGCCTGAGCCTGACCCTGCCCGACATGCTCAGCGAGGCCGCGCAACCACGGGTGGTCGAAGCCGCACCGGCCCCTACGGACAAGGCCAACACCGCCAAGGATGCCAGCACCGAGGCCAAGCCGATCGAGCAGGTCGCTGGCGGCGAAGCCGACGTGGCCGACCGGGTAGTAGCAGAAAGCACGGAAGAGCAGATCAAGGCGGATGCCGAGCGCATCTTCACCCGCGTCGATGCTGCCCTGGCCTTTGCCGAACAGCAGAACGCCCGCAGTATCGTGCTCCTGGGTCATGGTACGGGTGCCTACTGGGCCGCACGCTACCTCAGCGAGAAACAGCCGGCCCAGGTACAGAAGCTGGTGATGGTAGCAGCCCAGTCCCCGGCCAATGGCAAACCGCAACTGCTGGAGATCACGCCTACGTTGAAGCTGGCCACTGCCGACTTCTTCTATGTCGACAAGCCTCTGGCGCAAAAAGCCGCCCTGGAGCGACTGCAAGCGAGCAAGCGCCTGAAGCACTCGAACTTCAGCCAGATTCCCCTCAAGGCCCTGCCCGGCAACAACACCGCCCAGCAAGAGCAGCTGTTTCGCCGGGTACGCGGTTGGTTGAACCCTCAGAACACCGATAGCTGAGCCCACAGGCCGCGACTGCCGCAGCGGCAATCGCGGCCTGCACCCTCAACGGAATTCCCGGCGCTGGCGTATCAGGGCATAGGCGCTGTGCAGCTCCCGGGTCTTTTCCGTAGCCTCACGCACCTGTGCCTCGCTGGCGCCGTTGCCGGCGATCTTGTCCGGGTGATGGCGGCTGAGCAGGCGCCGATAGGCCCGCTTGATCTGCGCCGGCTCGCTGGTAGCTGCAACCCCCAACAGGCGCAGCGCCTCTTGATAAGTCAGGGCGCCTTCGGCCAGTGACTTCCTCGCCGGACCGTAGTCCTGCGCCAACGCCTGCACCTGCTCACGGGTCCAGCCCAGCCATTTGCCCCAGAGCTGGATCAGTTCGCGCTCCGCCGGCCCGACCCGGCCGTCGGCCCAGACCATGCGCCAACAGGCCCGCAGCACGCCTTCGGCGGCATGGGGCTGAGCCGCGAGGCGACGCAGATAGCCGCGCAGACGGTCATTGCCCGACTTGCCGCGGTTGAATGCGGCAATCGCCCGGCGCTGGGCCGCATCGTTCATCTCCAGCGAGCGCATTTCCTGGCGCGCCTGCTGGATATGCCCGTCCATCACCCGGCCATCACTCTTGGCCAGCCGCCCCAGCAGCACGAACAGCAATTCATCATTGCGCAACGCCGGGCGACCGCCCAGGCGTTCACGCACCTGCGCCCAGCTGTGCAGTTGCAGGCGCCGGTCCAGCGCCTGCCCCAGCAACGCACCGAGCATGGCCCCCGGAATACTGGCGATTGCAAATCCAGCTCCGGCTCCGATCAGAGTCCCTGGCCACCACATATCAGCGACTCGCTTGCAGCAAGTGTTCAACCTGGGCCAGACGCTCGACGGTGCCGACATCGACCCAGTGCCCCTGCATATGTTCGCCACTGACCTGGCCTTGGGCCATGGCTTCGCGCAATAGCGGCGCCAGCTTGAACGGACCGGCAACACAACCCTGGAATAACCGCGGATGCAGCACCGATATGCCGCTGAACGTGAGCGCCGCTGCGCCTGGCTGGCGGTCGTGCAACTGGCCGTTTACCAGGCAGAAGTCGCCACCACTGGGGTGGTGCGGCGGGTTGTCCACCATCACCAGATGAGCCAGCCCGGCCAGGGGCCGGCGCAGGGCGGCAAAATCGTAGTCGGTCCAGATATCGCCATTGACCACCAGGAACGGCGCGTCCCCCAACAAGGGCAATGCCTGGAAAATCCCGCCGCCGGTTTCCAGCGGCTGGCCTTCGGCCGAATACTGAATGTTCAGGCCCCAGCGCTGGCCATCGCCGAGGGCATCCTCGATCTGCTGGCCGAGCCAGGCATGGTTGATGACGATGTCGCGAAAACCTGCCGCCGCCAGGGCCCGCAGGTGGTACTCGATCAGCGGCATGCCCGCTACAGGCAGCAAGGGTTTGGGAGTGGTCAGGGTCAGGGGGCGCATCCGCTCGCCCTTGCCGGCTGCCAGGATCATCGCCTTCATGCATGGGCTCCCGCCGGCTGGCGCAGGCTGAGCAGCAGTTGCGACAGCTCTGCAAGCTCGGGGCGTCGGGACGTGACCGCCTCTATATAAGCAAAGAAGCGCGGCACGTCGGCCAGGTAGCGTGGTTTGCCATCGCGGTGGCAAATCCGCGAGAAGATACCGATCACCTTGAGGTGACGCTGCACGCCCATCAGGTCGCTGGCCCGCAGAAACTCGTCAAAGTCGTCCTGCACCGGGATACCCCGCGCCCGCGCCTGGTGCCAGTACTGGCTCAGCCAGCCTTGCACCCGGGACTCCGGCCAGCTGAGGAAGGCATCCTTGAACAGACAGGTCACGTCATAGGTCACCGGGCCGTAGACCGCATCCTGGAAGTCCAGCACGCCGGGGTTCGGTTCGCTGTGCATCAGGTTGCGTGGCATATAGTCGCGGTGCACCAGCACCTTGGGTTGCGCCAGGGCGCTGTCGATCAGCAGGTCGCTGGCACGCTGCCATTGCTCGCGCTGCTGTGGACTCAGGCTGATGCCCAGCTCACGGCCGATGTACCACTCGGGGAACAGCTCCAGTTCACGGCGCAGCAGGGCCACGTCGTAACTGGGCAGGGGCGCGTCCATCGGCAACTGCTGGAAGGCCAGCAAAGCCTGGAATGCATCCTCGAACAGTGCGTCGGCATTATGTTCGTTGATCACGTCCAGGTAGGTCTGATTGCCCAGGTCATTGAGCAACAGGAAGCCGCGAGGCAAATCTTCTGCATAAATTTTCGGCACGTTGATGCCGCAAGTCGCCAGTAAACGGGCGATATCCACGAAGGGTTTGCAGTTTTCCTGGGGGGGCGGAGCGTCCATCACCACGAAGCTGCGACCCGCGCCCTGCCAACGGAAATAACGACGGAAACTCGCGTCGCTGCTGGCTGCGGTCAATGTTGCCGGGGGCACTTCACCCCAGCCCTGCGCTGCATAAACAATCGCCAACTGCTCATCGAGCCAAACTTTCAGGTGTTGCAAGCGTACATCTTGGTCAGGCATTACAAGGGTCTCCGACGGCGCTAGCCGTCAAGCGGGTCATGCTTTATTATCCAGCATCTTTTTCAGACCATCGAGAGGCGTGCGGCCCACACCGCGGGCAGATGGCACGCAGGAAGCCCGGACTAATAAGATGGCATTGAAATCCCCCGCGTTTCGTAAAAAATTTCCGTTGCTGGTTACCGGCAGTTTGCTGGCCCTGCAACCTCTAGCCACTTCCTTCGTGGTCGCCGCGGAACAGTATGACTGCTCAGTCTCTGCTTCGGGTGGCTGGGCCTGTGCGCCGAAAACCAGCGCCGCCCAACTGCCGCCGCGCCCGGTCCACGACGCCAACTCGGTCAGCTCCAGCGTTGCCACGGCAGCCGATGCTACGGGCGAAGAAGCCAGCGGCGACAAGTCGAAGCTGGTGACCGAGGCCAAGGGCCGTGGCCTGAAGTCCCGCAGTGCGGACTACAGCCACCTCGACTGGGTACCGCGTGAGAAGCTCACCGCCGCTCAATTGGCCGAGACTGGTCCTTACTGCTCTGGTTCCTATATCGAACCGATTCGTCCTGGCATGAATGACAAGACGAATAAAAGTGACGCTCCGACCTTTATCGGCGCCAAGGCTTCCCGCTATCAGCAGGAAGAACAGGTGGCGACCCTGGCCGGTGACGTGGTCATGCGCCAGGGCAGCATGCAGGTCGAGGCCGACGAGGCCAGCCTGTATCAGGCCGAGAACCGCGGCGAACTAAGCGGCAACGTGCGCGTACGCGACAATGGCGCGCTGCTGGTGGGCGACCACGCCGACATCCAGCTGGATACCGGTGAAGCCAAGGTCGACAACGCCGAGTACGTTCTGCACAAATCCCGCGTCCGTGGTAATGCGCTGTACGCCAAGCGTGCGGAAAACGCCATCATCCGCCTCAAGGATGGTACGTACACCACGTGCGAACCGAACAGCAACGCCTGGCAGCTCAAGGGCAACAACATCACCTTGAACCCGGCCACCGGCTTCGGTACCGCGACCAACGTGACCCTTCGGGTCAAAGATATTCCGGTGCTCTACACCCCGTATATCTACTTCCCGATCGACGATCGTCGCCAGTCCGGCTTCCTGCCACCGAGCATCGGCACCAGCAGCGACACCGGTTTCATGCTGGTTACCCCCTACTACTTCAACCTGGCGCCCAACTACGACGCCACGTTGTACCCACGCTACATGGCCAAGCGCGGCCTGTTGATGGAAGGCGAGTTCCGCTACCTGACCAAGAGCAGCGAAGGTCAGTTCGGCGCCGCGTACCTCAACGACGACGACACCGATCGCAAGAAGCAGACCGACTACGAAAAAACCCGCTACATGCTCAACTGGCAGCACAAGGGCGGGCTTGATCAGCGTCTGATGACCGAAGTCGACTACACCAAGATCAGTGATCCGTACTACTTCCAGGACCTGGAAACCGATCAGATCGGCGTGAAGTCCACCGATTACGTCAACCAGCAAGGCGCCGTGACCTACCGTGGCGACGACTACACCGCACGCTTGAACGTGCAGGCGTACGAGCTGGCCAGCGTGTCCAACATCACACCGTACAACCGTCTGCCGCAGCTCACCTTAGCCGGTGAGCTGCCGTTCCATCCGCAGGGCCTGGACTTCACCTACGACACCGAGCTGGTGCGCTTTGAACGGGACCTGTTGAAAGGCAACTACACAGATAAAGATGGGGGCCCCATCGATCTGGATACCGGAGCCATTGGTACGCCACGACTGGATACCAACGTCGCCGGCCTGGCTCGCTCCAATGGTGATCGTTTGAACCTCAAGCCTGGTGTCAGCCTGCCGCTGAACTGGAGCTACGGTTATCTGACCCCATCCCTGAAGTACATGTACACCCAGTACAACACCGACCTCGATCGCCAGGGTAAAGATGACCTGGTCAACAACCGGAACAATTCAGCAGCCTTGGGTGAGTCGTTCAAAAGCTCGCAGAACCGTGGCGTACCAATCGCCAGTGTCGACGGCGGCCTGTACTTCGACCGTGATACCCAATGGTTTGGCACCAACTATCGCCAGACGCTGGAGCCACGTGCGTTCTACCTGTACGTACCGGAGAAGGACCAGAAAGACATTCCGGTATTCGACACGGGTGAACCGACCTTCAACTATTCTTCGCTGTTCCGCGAGAACCGGTTCTCCGGCTCCGACCGTGTCGGCGACGAAAACAAGCTGTCCCTGGGTCTAACCAGTCGCTGGATCGAAGACAACGGCTTCCAGCGCCAGCGTGTAAGCGTCGGCCAGGCCATGTACTTCAAGGACCGCACCGTTCAGTTGCCCGGTATCGACTACCGTACCCGCGCCGACGCCACCTCCAACGTCTCGCCTTACGCCCTCGAGTACGAATACCGTTTCAACCGCGACTGGCGCGCCAACGCCGAGTACAACTGGGATCCGGACAGCCACAGCCCGCGTTCCGGCAGTGCGATGTTCCACTATCAGCCTGAAGACAACCCGAACAAGGTGGTCAACGCCGGCTATCGCTATCGCAACGACCAGATTCGCTACGACCAGAACAGCGGTACCTGGAAAATGGGTGGCGACTACGGCACTCCGGGCACTCCGGGCTACGTGAAGGACTACTACAAGATCCAGCAGCATGACTTCTCGGTGATCTGGCCGATCGTGCCGCAATGGAACGCCATCAGCCGTTGGCAGTACGACTACAACCGTAACCGCACGCTCGAGGCCTTCGGTGGTTTCGAATACGACAACTGCTGCTGGAAACTGCGCCTGATCAGCCGTTACTGGGTCAAGTATGACGAGTTCAGTCAGAACGCTCCTGAGAACGAAAAAGGCGACCGCGGCATCTTCCTCCAAATTGTTCTGAAGGGTCTCGGTGGCGTCATGGGCACCAAAGTAGAGAGCTTCCTCGACAAAGGCATCCAAGGTTATCGTGAACGTGAAGACCAAGCTTTCTGATTGTCTGCGCCCGCTGATGCTGGGCGCGCTGTTCCTGAGTACTGCGGCCAGCGCCGCAGTACAGTCCATCGACAAGGTCGTGGCCATCGTCGACAACGACGTGGTCATGCAGAGCCAGTTGGACCAACGGGTTCACGAAGTCCAGCAAACCATCGCCAAGCGTGGCGGTGGTGTACCGCCTACCAGCGTCCTGGAGCAACAGGTTCTGGAACGCCTGATCGTTGAAAACCTGCAACTGCAGATTGGCGAACGCTCCGGCATCCGCATCACCGATGAAGAACTGAACCAGGCGATCGGCACCATTGCCCAGCGCAACAGCATGAGCATCGAGCAATTCCGTGCTGCCCTGGCCCACGATGGTCTCTCTTATGAGGACGCCCGTGACCAGGTTCGCCGCGAGATGATCATCAGCCGCGTGCGCCAGCGCCGTGTGGCCGAACGCATCCAGGTATCGGAACAGGAAGTGAAGAACTTCCTGGCCTCGGACCTGGGCAAGATGCAGCTCTCCGAAGAACTGCACCTGGCCAACATCCTGATCCCGACCCCGGAAAGCGCCAACTCCGAAGCCATTCAGAGTGCTGCCCGCCAGGCCATGGAGGTGTACCAGCAGCTCAAGCAGGGTGCGGACTTCGCCCAGCTGGCAATCGCCCGCTCCGGCAGCGACAACGCTCTGGAAGGCGGCGACATGGGCTGGCGCAAAGCGGCTCAACTGCCCCCTCCATTCGATCGCGAACTGAGCGCCATGGCCGTGGGCGACATTACCCAACCGGCCCGTACCCCTGGCGGCTTCATCATCCTCAAGCTGCTGGACAAGCGTGGCGGCGGCAATCAGGTGCGTGACGAAGTGCACGTGCGTCACATCCTGATCAAGCCAAGCGAAATTCGCAGCGAAGAAGAGACCAAGCGCCTGGCGCAGAAACTCTACGATCGCATCGAGGCCGGCGAAGACTTCGCCGAACTGGCGAAAAGCTACTCGGAAGACCCAGGCTCCGCCCTCAACGGCGGCGACCTCAACTGGATCGACCCGAACGCCCTGGTGCCGGAATTCCGCGAAGTGATGGCCAAGACCCCACAAGGTCAACTGTCCAAGCCCTTCAAGAGCCCTTACGGCTGGCACGTACTGGAAGTCCTTGGCCGTCGCGCCACCGACAGCACCAGCCAGGCCCGCGAACAGCAAGCCATGACCGTCCTGCGTAACCGCAAGTACGACGAAGAGCTGCAGACCTGGTTGCGGCAGATCCGTGACGAGGCCTACGTCGAAATCAAGCTGCCCGGCGCTGAACAGGCCGCACAGTGAAACCCAGACGTTTCGCTCTGACACCCGGCGAACCGGCGGGTATAGGTCCTGACCTGTGCCTGCTGCTCGCTTCGCAACCCCAGCCTCACCCCCTGATTGCCATTACCAGCCGCGACCTGCTCCTAGAGCGGGCCGCGCAGCTGGGCGTGGCCGTCGATCTGCTGCCGGTAACCCTGGAGCAACTGCCGACTGAACCCGCCCCGGCGAACAGCCTGTATGTCTGGGACACGCCCCTGGCCAAACCTGTGATCAGCGGCCAGCTGGACCAGGCCAATGCGGCTTTTGTCCTGCAAACCCTGACCCGCGCCGGCCAGGGCTGCCTGGACGGGCACTTTGCCGGCATGATCACCGCCCCCGTGCACAAAGGCGTGATCAACGACTCCGGGATCGCCTTTTCCGGCCATACCGAATTCCTCGCCGACCTGACCCACACCGAGCAAGTGGTGATGATGCTGGCCACCCACGGCCTGCGCGTGGCGCTGGTAACCACCCACCTGCCCTTGCGGGAAATCGCCGACGCCATCACTGTCGAGCGCCTGGAGCGGGTCACGCGGATCCTGCATGCCGACCTGCAGCACAAGTTCGGCATCGCCCGGCCACGCATCTTGGTCTGCGGGCTCAACCCCCACGCCGGTGAAGGCGGTCACCTGGGCCGCGAAGAAATCGACATCATCGAACCTACCCTAGAGCGCCTGCGCACCGAAGGCATGGACCTGCGCGGTCCGTTGCCTGCCGACACTCTGTTTACCCCCAAATATCTGGAGCACTGCGACGCAGTGCTGGCGATGTACCACGACCAAGGCTTGCCTGTGCTGAAATACAAAGGCTTCGGCGCGGCCGTCAACGTGACGCTCGGCTTGCCGATCATCCGCACCTCCGTCGACCACGGCACCGCCCTGGACCTGGCCGGCAGCGGCAAGATCGACACCGGCAGCCTGCAGGTCGCCCTGGAAACCGCCTACCAGATGGCCGAGAACCGTATATGACCGAGCAATACCAACACCGGGCGCGCAAGCGCTTCGGCCAGAACTTCCTGCATGACGCTGGCGTCATCGACCGCATCCTGCGGTCCATCCACGCCAAGCCCGAGGACCGCATGCTGGAAATCGGCCCGGGCCAGGGCGCCCTGACCGAAGGCCTGCTGGGCAGCGGCGCCCAGCTGGACGTGGTGGAGCTGGACAAGGACCTGATCCCGATCCTCAACCAGCAGTTCGCCGGCAAGAGCAACTTCAACCTGCACCAGGGCGACGCCCTGAAGTTCGACTTCAACACCCTGGGCGCAGCGCCAGGCAGCCTGCGGGTGGTCGGCAACCTGCCCTACAACATCTCTACTCCGCTGATCTTCCACCTGCTGCAGAACGCCGGACTGATCCGCGACATGCACTTCATGCTGCAAAAGGAAGTGGTCGAACGCCTGGCTGCCGGCCCTGGCGGTGGTGATTGGGGCCGCCTATCGATCATGGTCCAGTATCACTGCCGTGTGGAGCACCTGTTCAACGTCGGCCCGGGCGCCTTCAATCCGCCGCCAAAAGTCGACTCGGCGATCGTGCGCCTGGTGCCCCACGCGGTACTGCCACACCCTGCCAAGGATCATCGCCTGCTGGAGCGCATCGTGCGCGAAGCCTTCAACCAGCGCCGCAAGACCCTGCGCAACACCCTCAAGGCACTGCTCAGCAGCGCCGAGATCGAGGCCGCCGGCGTCGACGGCAGCCTGCGTCCCGAGCAACTGGACTTGGCCGCCTTCGTGCGCCTGGCCGATCAGTTGGCAGACCAGCCCAAGCCCGCTACCGACTGAAACGCCCTCGGCTGATATCGGGTAGGACGCCAGACAGGATGTCTGGTCTACTACCCGATACTTGACCTAGACTGACCTCCATCAGTCCTGTCCCGCGTCCCGCTTTGCTTTAAAGGCCTCTTGCATGTCCGATCCTCGTTACCAGGTCGACGTCAGCGTCGTCACTCGCTTTCTGGCAGACCAATCGCAACCCGAGCAGAACCGCTTCGCTTTCGCCTACACCATCACCGTGCAGAACAATGGCTCGCTTCCAGCCAAGCTGCTGTCCCGGCACTGGGTGATCACCGATGGCGACGGGCATGTCGAAGAGGTCCGTGGTGCCGGCGTGGTGGGCCAGCAACCGCTGATCGCCGCAGGCAAAAGCCACACCTACAGCAGCGGCACGGTAATGACCACCCGGGTTGGCAACATGCAGGGCAGCTATCAGATGCTCGCCGAGGACGGCAAACAGTTCGACGCCGTCATTGCGCCTTTCCGCCTGGCCGTGCCCGGAGCCTTGCACTGATGGCGACCTACGCCGTCGGCGACCTGCAAGGCTGCCTGGAACCTCTGCAATGCCTGCTTGAACAAGTAGCCTTCGATCCCGCCCGGGATCGCCTGTGGCTGGTGGGCGACCTGGTCAACCGTGGCCCGCAGTCGCTGGAAACCCTGCGCTACCTGTATTCGATCCGCGACTCGCTGGTCTGCGTGCTGGGCAATCACGACCTGCACCTGCTGGCCGTCTGGCGCAACGTCGAGCGCCTGAAGAAATCCGACACTCTGCGCGAGATCCTGGAGGCTCCCGATTGCGAGGAGCTCTTGCAGTGGCTGCGCCAGCAGAAGCTGATGCATTACGACGAAGCCCGCAACATCGCCATGGTGCACGCCGGCATAGCCCCCCAGTGGTCGCTGAAGAAAGCCCAGAAATGTGCCGCCGAGGTCGAAGAAGCGTTGCGCGACGACAACCTCTTCGCCCCCTTCCTGGACGGTATGTATGGCAATGATCCAGCGAAATGGGACAGTGATCTCAAAGGCGTGACTCGCCTGCGGGTCATCACCAACTACTTCACCCGCATGCGCTTCTGTACCAGCGACGGCAAGCTGGACCTCAAGAGCAAGGAGGGCCTGGACACCGCGCCACCGGGCTACGCCCCCTGGTTCAGCCACAAGGAGCGCAAGACCCGGGACCTGAAGATCATCTTCGGCCACTGGGCAGCCCTGGAAGGCCATTGCAACGAGCCCGGCATCTTCGCCCTGGACAGCGGCTGCGTCTGGGGCGGGGCCATGACCCTGCTGAATGTCGATAGCGGCGTACGCCTGACCTGCGACTGCGATGCCCAAGGCCGCACCGCCGCTCTTTCCCCCGAACCCCTGCCGGCACCGGCAAAGCGCTAGCCGGCGCTGATTATCAAGCTCCAGGAGCCCGCCATGAGCGAATTCAAACGCATCCCCCCAGAACAGGCCCAGGTACTGCGCGAGCAAGGTGCCGTGGTGGTGGACATCCGCGATCCGCAAACCTACGCACTGAACCACATCAGTGGCTCGCAACACCTGGACAATCACTCCATTTCCGACTTCATCCGCGCTGCTGACCTCGACGCTCCGCTAGTGGTGGTTTGCTATCACGGAAACTCGAGCCAGAGCGCGGCAGCCTACCTGGTCAGCCAGGGCTTTTCCGACGTCTACAGCCTGGATGGCGGCTTCGAACTGTGGCGCAGCACTTATCCAGCGGAAACCGCTCAGGGCAACCCTGAATAATTTTTTTCCGACGCTCTAGCCCGCGTACGACGCGGGCTGACGCAGCACCAGACGAACGGTAGCGGGCAACTAATTCCCCATCTCGCCTTGACCTCCCGGATTCCGAACTATCCTTAGCCTCAGGCCATCCAAATCAGGGGAGAGCCGGTACACCGGCGAGCGGGTCATCGGTACTAGCTTTCAAGGTCGATAGCTTTGAAAGTGTTCTGGGGGGTAAACAGCAGCTGGAAACTCAGCTGCATGCCAGCACTTGACTGACTGATCCGACGCCGGCTCCACGTATCGAGCGAGGTGACGTCATGAGTATTTTTAGCCACTTCCAACAACGCTTCGAATCCACACGCCAGGAAGAGTTTTCGCTGCAGGAATACCTGGAGCTGTGCAAGAAGGATCGAAGCGCCTACGCCTCGGCCGCCGAGCGCCTGCTGCTGGCCATCGGCGAGCCCGAATTGCTGGATACCTCGACCAATTCGAGGCTGTCGCGAATCTTCTCCAACAAAGTGATTCGCCGCTATCCGGCGTTCGAAGACTTCCATGGCATGGAAGAATGCATCGATCAGATCGTCTCCTACTTCCGTCATGCCGCTCAGGGCCTGGAAGAAAAGAAACAGATCCTCTATCTGCTGGGGCCGGTGGGCGGTGGTAAATCCTCCCTCGCCGAGAAACTCAAGCAACTGATCGAGAAAGTGCCCTTCTACGCCATCAAGGGCTCTCCGGTCTTCGAATCACCGCTGGGCCTGTTCAACGCCACGGAAGATGGCGCGATTCTCGAAGAAGACTTCGGCATTCCCCGGCGTTATCTCAACACCATCATGTCGCCCTGGGCCACCAAGCGCCTGTCGGAGTTCGGCGGCGACATCAGCCAGTTCCGGGTGGTGAAACTCTATCCGTCGATCCTCAACCAGATTGCCGTGGCCAAGACCGAGCCTGGGGATGAGAACAACCAGGACATCTCGGCCCTCGTGGGCAAGGTGGATATCCGCAAGCTGGAAGAATTCCCCCAGAACGACGCCGACGCCTACAGCTACTCCGGGGCGCTGTGCCGGGCCAACCAGGGCCTGATGGAATTCGTCGAAATGTTCAAGGCACCGATCAAGGTGCTGCACCCATTGCTGACCGCGACGCAGGAAGGCAACTACAACAGCACCGAGGGCCTGGGGGCGATTCCGTTTACCGGCATTCTGCTGGCCCACTCCAACGAGTCGGAATGGCACACCTTCCGCAACAACAAGAACAACGAAGCCTTCATCGACCGGATCTATATCGTCAAGGTGCCGTACTGCCTGCGGGTCACCGATGAGGTGAAGATCTACGACAAGCTGCTGTTCAACAGCTCCCTGGCCAAGGCCCACTGCGCCCCCGACACCCTGAAGATGCTGGCGCAGTTCACCGTGCTTTCGCGCCTCAAGGAACCGGAGAACTCCAACATCTACTCGAAGATGCGGGTGTATGACGGCGAAAATCTCAAGGACACCGATCCCAAGGCCAAGTCGATCCAGGAGTACCGTGACAGCGCCGGCGTCGATGAGGGGATGAACGGGTTGTCGACTCGCTTTGCCTTCAAGATCCTGTCGAAGGTCTTCAACTTCGACCCTCACGAAGTGGCGGCGAACCCGGTGCACCTGCTGTACGTGCTGGAACAGCAGATCGAGCAAGAGCAGTTCCAGGCAGAAACCCGCGAGCGCTACCTGCGCTTCCTCAAGGAATACCTGGCACCGCGCTACATCGAATTCATCGGCAAGGAGATCCAGACCGCCTACCTCGAGTCCTACAGCGAGTACGGCCAGAACATCTTCGACCGCTACGTGCTCTATGCGGACTTCTGGATCCAGGATCAGGAATACCGCGATCCGGAGACCGGCGAAATCCTCAATCGCGTGGCCCTCAACGAGGAACTGGAAAAGATCGAAAAACCGGCCGGGATCAGCAACCCGAAAGATTTCCGCAACGAAATCGTCAATTTCGTCCTGCGCGCCCGGGCCAACAACAACGGCAAGAACCCCACCTGGCTCAGCTACGAGAAGCTGCGGGTGGTCATCGAGAAGAAAATGTTCTCCAACACCGAGGACCTGTTGCCGGTCATCAGCTTCAACGCCAAGGCGAGCAAGGAGGATCAGCAGAAGCACAACGACTTCGTCACACGAATGGTCGAGCGCGGCTACACCGACAAACAGGTACGGCTGCTATCCGAATGGTATCTGCGGGTCAGAAAGTCGCAGTAAAGCAGCTGCAAGCTTCTAGCCCCAAGCTGCGGGCACCTTGCCGTAGAGCCCTTGCGGGCTCTGCTGCAACGCTGCCTACCGCTTGAAGCTTATGTCTTGAAGCTCCCCGGAGGGGCCCATGAGCTATGTGATCGACCGACGTCTCAATGGCAAGAACAAGAGCACGGTAAACCGCCAGCGGTTTCTGCGGCGCTACCGTGACCACATTAAAAAGGCCGTCGAAGAGGCGGTTAGCCGGCGCTCCATCACCGATATGGAGCATGGCGAGCAAATCAGCATTCCCGGGCGGGATATCGACGAGCCGGTGCTGCACCACGGCCGTGGCGGCAAGCAGACCGTGGTTCACCCAGGCAACAAGGAATTCACTGCCGGCGAGCACATTGCCAGGCCTCAAGGCGGCGGTGGGGGCGGTGGCGGCCGGGGCAAGGCCGGCAACTCCGGCGAAGGCATGGACGAGTTCGTGTTCCAGATCACCCAGGAGGAATTCCTCGAATTCATGTTCGAGGACCTGGAACTGCCCAACCTGGTGAAACGCAACCTGACCGGAACCGACACCTTCAAGACCGTACGAGCCGGGATCAGCAACGAAGGCAACCCGGCCCGGATCAATATCATCCGTACCTTGCGGTCGGCCCACGCGCGGCGCATTGCCTTGTCCGGCAGCAGCCGGGCCAAGCTGCGGGAAGCCAAGGAAGAACTGGCGCGCCTGAAGCGGGAAGAACCGGACAATTTCGGCGATATCCAGGAGCTTGAGGCGGAAATCGAGCGCCTGAGTGCCCGGATTCACCGCGTGCCCTTCCTCGACACCTTCGACCTCAAGTACAACCTGCTGGTGAAACAGCCCAACCCCAGCTCCAAGGCGGTGATGTTCTGCCTGATGGACGTTTCCGGCTCCATGACCCAGGCCACCAAAGACATCGCCAAGCGTTTCTTCATCCTTCTGTACCTGTTCCTCAAGCGCAACTACGACAAGATCGACGTCGTGTTCATCCGCCACCACACCAGTGCCCGGGAAGTGGACGAAGAGGAGTTCTTCTATTCACGGGAAACCGGCGGCACCATCGTCTCCAGCGCCCTGAAGCTGATGCAGGAGATCATGGCCGAACGCTACCCGAGCAACGAGTGGAACATCTACGCTGCCCAGGCCTCCGATGGCGACAACTGGAACGACGACTCGCCGATCTGCCGCGACATCCTGATCAACCAGATCATGCCGTTCGTGCAGTACTACACCTACGTGGAAATCACCCCGCGCGAGCACCAGGCCCTGTGGTTCGAGTACGAACGCATCGCCGAGGCCTTTTCCGATACATTCGCCCAGCAGCAACTGGTTTCGGCCGGAGACATCTATCCGGTCTTCCGTGAACTCTTCCAGCGCAGGTTAGTGACATGACCGCCAGAGAGCAGAAGCGCCAACCCATCTCCACCGGCTCGGAATGGACCTTCGAGCTGATCCAGGCCTACGACCGTGAAATCAGCCGTATCGCGGCCCGCTATGCCCTGGACACCTATCCCAACCAGATCGAAGTGATCACCGCCGAGCAGATGATGGACGCCTATGCCTCGGTGGGCATGCCCCTGGGCTATCACCACTGGTCCTACGGCAAGCACTTCCTCAGCACCGAAAAATCCTACAGCCGGGGCCAGATGGGCCTGGCCTACGAAATCGTCATCAACTCCGACCCTTGCATTGCCTATCTGATGGAAGAGAACACCATCTGCATGCAGGCGCTGGTGGTGGCTCACGCCTGCTATGGCCACAACAGCTTCTTCAAGGGCAATTACCTGTTCCGCACCTGGACCGATGCCAGCTCGATCATCGACTACCTGGTGTTCGCCAAGCAGTACATCATGCAATGCGAGGAGCGCCATGGCATCGATGCCGTGGAAGATCTGCTGGACTCCTGCCATGCCTTGATGAACTACGGTGTCGACCGCTACAAGCGGCCCTACCCGATTTCCGCCGAAGAAGAACGGCGCCGGCAGAAAGACCGGGAGGAACACCTGCAGAAACAGATCAACGACCTGTGGCGCACCATTCCCAAGGGCGCGGACAAGTACAGCGACAAGGACAATGCGCGCTTCCCCGCCGAACCTCAGGAAAACATCCTCTATTTCATCGAAAAACACGCGCCACTGCTGGAGCCCTGGCAACGCGAGATCGTGCGCATCGTGCGCAAGATCGCCCAGTACTTCTACCCGCAACGCCAGACCCAGGTGATGAACGAAGGCTGGGCTACCTTCTGGCACTACACCTTGATGAACGATCTGTACGACGAAGGCCTGGTCACCGATGGCTTCATGATGGAATTCCTCACCTCCCATACCAGCGTGGTATTCCAGCCAGGCTTCGACAGCCCCTACTACAACGGCATCAACCCCTATGCCCTGGGCTTTGCCATGTACCGCGACATCCGACGCATCTGCGAGGAGCCCACGGAAGAGGACCGGCGCTGGTTCCCGGAACTGGCCGGCACCGACTGGCTGTCGAGCATCAAGTTCGCCATGAGCAGCTTCAAGGACGAGAGCTTCATCCTGCAGTACCTGTCGCCCAAGGTCATCCGCGATCTCAAGCTGTTCAGCATCATGGACGACGATCAGAAGGACGACCTGCTGGTACCGGCAATCCATGATGAAAGCGGCTATCGGATCATCCGTGAAACCCTGGCCGCGCAATACAACCTGGGCAACCGCGAACCCAACGTGCAGATCTGGAGCATCGACCGCCGGGGCGACCGCTCCTTGACCCTGCGTCATCAGCAACACGACCGTAAACCCCTGGGGGACTCCACCGACGAAGTGCTCAAGCACCTGCACCGCCTCTGGGGCTTCGACATTCACCTGGAAACCCTGCAGGGCGACCAGGTGATGAAAACCCACCACGTACCGCCAAAGAGCGATCACAACGAAAACGACTACGGTCGCCTGGACCTGGCGGTTATCCACCTTTAAGCCCGATAACAAGCCTCCGGATGCGCGATACAAGGGTTATCCTGTCGCGCTAACGGAGGTTTTTTTATGCGGATTTACAAAGTCGGCGGCGCCGTGCGCGACCGCCTGCTCGGCAGGCCGGTTACCGATATCGACTGGGTGGTAGTGGGTGCCAGCGCAGAGGAGATGCTCGCCAAGGGCTTTCGCCCCGTGGGCGCGGACTTCCCGGTGTTCCTGCACCCCAAGAGCGGCGAGGAATATGCCCTGGCCCGCACCGAGCGCAAGAGTGGGCGGGGTTATGGCGGTTTCACCTTCCATGCCAGCCCGGAAGTCACTCTGGAAGAGGACCTGATCCGTCGCGACCTGACCATCAACGCCATGGCCGAAGATGAACAGGGCCGCCTCACCGATCCCTACAACGGCCAGAAGGACCTTGAAGAGCGGCTATTGCGCCACGTTTCCCCGGCATTCGCCGAAGATCCCCTGCGAGTACTGCGGGTCGCCCGCTTCGCTGCCCGCTACGCCGGGCTGGGTTTTCGCGTGGCGCCAGAGACACTCGAGCTGATGCGCGAACTCAGTGAATCCGGCGAGCTTCAGGCCCTGACGGCCGAACGCAGCTGGAAAGAGATATCCCGCGCCCTGATGGAGGATCAGCCCCAAGTCTTTATCCAGGTATTGCGCGACTGCGGCGCGCTGGCGGTGCTGATGCCCGAAATCGACGCACTGTTCGGCGTACCTCAACCCGCGGTCCACCACCCGGAGATAGACACCGGCGCGCACACCCTCAGCGTTCTGCTGCAAGCCGCGTTGCATCAGCAACCCCTCAGCGTGCGCTGGGCCTGCCTGCTCCACGACCTGGGCAAAGGCCTGACACCCGAGGAGGAGTGGCCACGGCACATTGGCCATGAGCGCACAGGCCTGGAACTGATCAAGGCGGTCAATGAACGCTTCAAGGCGCCCCGGGAATGCCAGGAGCTGGCACTGCTGGTGGGCCAGTACCATACCCACGGCCACAAGGCGCTGGAACTCAAGGCCTCGACACTCCTGGAACTATTGCAAAGTTTCGACGTGTTCCGACGCCCACAGCGTTTCGAAGAGTTCATAGCGGCATGCGAAATGGATGCTCGCGGCCGTCTTGGGCTGGAGTCGCGGCCTTATCCGCAGGCCGATTACCTGCGAGGAGCCGCCGAGGCGGCGCGCAAGGTGGCGGTTCAACCCTTGCTGGAACAGGGGTTCAAGGGGCCGCAACTGGGCGAGGCACTAAGGCTGGAACGACTGAAGGCCATCAAGGCCTACAAGGAACAGCACGCGCCTTGAGTGAGTCGCGGACCGCTCCGACTGGTCCGCGATTAGCCGAGGGTGGCTATAAGTCTGGAGGGGTCAGTTGCATGCCCCGCCATTCGAAGGCGACCGGGGCCAGCACCTGATCGCTCTGCGCCTCGGCCCAGAGCGCCCCGAGGCTCTTGCCCGCCAGCGGATGCACCCGCTCGGGCGCCATCAGCGACAGCGGCCAGAGCACGAAGGCGTTCTTCAGAATCTCTGCCCGGGGCAGGATCAGGCCATCGAAATTGCCGGTCAGTTCACCGTAGAGCAATACATCGATATCCAGCGGCAGGCCTTTACGATCAGGGGCATAACGGCCGTTATCGGCCTCGATGAACTTCAGGCGCCGGTCCAGTTCGATCAGAGGCAAGTCGGTAAAAGCCGTCACCACCAGGTTGAAGAACGGGCCGCTCTTGATTCCCACCGGCTGGCTTTCGAACACCGGCGAGCAACGCATATCCACCAGAAAACCGGCCAGGGCATCGAGCCCGGCCCGAAGATGAACTTCACGCTCGATATTGCTACCGAGCCCCAGATACACCTGAGTCAGCGACATCCGCGCTCAATCTCCACACCCACACCCGAGGCAGCCGGGACGGCGCCAGGCTTGGTCAGTTTCAAGCGCAACCAAGGGATGTGAAATTCATTCATCAGAACCTCGGCAAGGCGCTCGGCAAAGGTTTCCACCAACTGGTACTGGGCATGCTCGGCAAACGCCTGGATCCGGGTGGAGACACTGGCATAGTCCAATGCCAGCGTCAGATCATCTCCAGCAGCTGCCGGGCGATTGTCCCAGGCAAAGCTCAGATCAAGACGCAGGCACTGTCGGATGCCGCGCTCCCAGTCGTAGGCACCAATCACGGTGTCCACTTCCAGCCCTTCGATAAACACTCTGTCCAAGCACTCTTCTCCGCAGCACGACAAGGGCGCAATGCGCCGTTAGAATCAGGGCTTCCTCGCCCGGAATAGTTAGCATGTTTTGGTTACTGGCGATTTTCGCCTACCTGCTCGGCTCTCTGTCCTTCGCCATTTTGCTCAGCCGCCTTACGGGTAATCCCGACCCGCGAATGAGTGGCTCGGGTAATGCCGGCGCCACCAACATGCTGCGCCTGGCCGGCAAGAAGCTCGCAGTCCTGACCCTGCTGGGAGATCTGTGCAAAGGCCTGGTGCCTGTGCTGATCGCCCACCTCGCGGGCTTGTCCCTGCAACAACAGGCCTGGGTGGGGCTCTATGCCGTCCTCGGCCATCTGTTTCCACTGTACTTCCGCTTCCGCGGCGGCAAGGGTGTCGCAACCGCCGCCGGCATGCTGCTGGGGCTCTACCCCCCGGCCGCGCTGCTGGCCATCGCCGCCTGGGCGCTAACCTTCTATCTCACTCGTACCAGTTCACTGGCCGCACTGATCGCCACCCCCCTGACCTTGCCACTGCTGGCCTGGCAGGAACCGGAGGCGCTATTGCCGATGAGCGTGCTGACACTGCTGATCGTCTGGCGCCACCGCGGCAATTTACGCGACCTGTTTGCCGGGCGCGAACGGCATTTTTGAATCCCTCAGATGAAAAGGTCTCAGCCCGAGCCTCTCCGCATGAAATCAGAGAGCTGACAACTGCTCCATCGGCCAACGCGCCTGTACGCTGATCGCCAGGCTTTCCTGCTGCCCGGCCTGCAAGCGCTGGCAACCGGCAAAGGCGATCATCGCTCCGTTGTCGGTGCAGAACTCGGGACGGGCATAGAACACATTGCCCTTCATTTCAGCCAGCATCTTTTCCAGCGAGGCGCGCAATGCCTTGTTGGCACTTACACCTCCCGCAATAACCAGACGTTTGAGACCGGTCTGCTTCAAGGCACGCTTGCATTTGATGGTCAGAGTCTCCACCACCGCCTGCTGGAACGCGAGGGAGATGTCGCAACGGGTTTGCTCGCCGTCGTCTCCAGCGCTGACGCACTGCTGCCAGGTGTTCAAGGCGAAGGTTTTCAAGCCGCTGAAGCTGAAATCCAGCCCCGGGCGATCGGTCATCGGCCGCGGAAAGACAAAGCGCCCCGCTACGCCCTGAGTCGCCAGGCGCGCAATCTCGGGGCCGCCCGGATAATTCAGGCCGATCATCTTCGCCGTCTTGTCGAATGCCTCGCCTGCGGCGTCATCCAGGGTCTCGCCCAACAACTCGTATTGGCCGATACCATCGACCCGAACCAACTGGGTATGACCACCGGACACCAACAAAGCGACGAACGGGAATTGCGGAGGTTGCTCCTCCAGCATCGGCGCCAGCAGGTGGCCCTCCATATGGTGCACGCCCAGGGCTGGAATGCCCCAGGCAAAGGCCAGCGCCTGGGCGCAGGAAGCCCCCACCAGCAAGGCACCGACAAGGCCGGGGCCAGCGGTGTAGGCAATCGCGTCGATCTCGGTAGGCACGCAGTCGGCCTCGGCCAGCACCTGGCGGATCAAGGGCAGCATGCGCTTGACGTGATCCCGGGAGGCCAGCTCCGGCACCACGCCACCGTAGGCGCGATGCAGGTCGATCTGGCTGAACAGCGCGTCGGCCAGCAGGCCCCGCTCACTGTCGTATAACGCGACGCCGGTTTCGTCGCAGGACGTTTCTAATCCCAGTACTAGCATGGGTTTGCGCCTTGTAGAGGCTGAATTCGAAGGCGCGCATAATAGTCGCCACTCCCGCGCCCGACCAGCGGTTTTCGATCAGAGGCTTTGCATTCCGAGCGTTGAGGGGTTAACATCCGCAACCCTTAAAAACCGACGACCTCAGCCGCGATTTTTGCGACGAGAACGTTGACCCCGGTAATGAATGAAGGTAGCTCTGGATGCCAGCCGTCAAAGTTAAAGAGAACGAACCCTTCGACGTAGCTCTGCGTCGTTTCAAGCGCTCCTGCGAAAAAGCCGGTGTTCTGGCTGAAGTTCGTAGCCGCGAATTTTACGAGAAGCCGACTTCTGAGCGTAAGCGCAAAGCAGCTGCTGCTGTTAAGCGTCACGCCAAGAAAGTTCAGCGCGAACAGCGCCGCGCCGTACGTCTGTACTAATACACAGACGTTCGTTGCAAGCTTCTGCCAAGCCCGGCCCTCAGCCGGGCTAATGGCATTTGCGGAATACGCTTGATGCTTCACCGTCGAAGCCGCCCATGCGACCCAGACGATTCTGCTTCACCACGTCAGACCTGGCTTCTTGCCAGCGGTGCACGTCTTTTCTGACGAGCCTTCCAAGGCTACTGACGAGCACACCCTTATCTGATTCCTACAGACGATCAGCCCAAGGCGCCCTTCTCCAGCGCCCGCTTAATGAGCTATCCGAGGCCAGCCCAAAGCCACTGTCGGACTCAGCGCAACACCTTCAAATAGTCGAATACTGATTGAAACTAACGTCAGTGGACGTTCGGCAGATACACTTCCCGACTGCGATCACGCCGAAAACCAGGGTCGAGCCGCGTAACCTCACGCTTGGCCGCCACCTGAACTTTCGACGGTGTCGCCAGGGCTATCTTTGCGCGCAGTGATGACGAGAACGCCATGGCCGGGCTTATTCCCCAGAGCTTTATTGACGACCTTCTGAACCGCACCGACATCGTCGATGTCGTCAGTTCGCGCCTGCAAATCAAGAAAGCCGGCAAGAACTACACCGCCTGCTGCCCCTTCCACAAGGAAAAGACCCCCTCCTTCAGCGTCAGCCCCGACAAGCAGTTCTACTACTGCTTTGGCTGCGGCGCAGGCGGGAACGCCCTCGGCTTCATCATGGACCACGACAACCTGGACTTTCCCCAGGCCGTCGAGGAACTGGCGAAGGCGGCTGGCATGGAAATCCCCCGCGAAGAGAGCAGCCGCGGCCAGCGCAAGCCTCGGCAACCCACCGACTCACCGCTGTATCCGCTGCTCACTGCCGCCGCCGACTACTACCGCCAGGCCCTGAAAAGCCATCCAGCGCGCAAGGCTGCGGTCGACTACCTGAAGGGGCGCGGCCTTACCGGCGAGATCGCCCGGGACTTCGGCCTGGGCTTCGCTCCGCCTGGCTGGGACAACCTGTTCAAACACCTGAGCAGCGACACCCTGCAGCAGAAAGCCATGATCGATGCCGGCCTGCTGATCGAGAACGCCGAGACCGGCAAGCGCTATGACCGCTTTCGCGACCGGGTAATGTTCCCGATCCGCGACACTCGCGGTCGGATCATCGCCTTCGGCGGCCGGGTTCTGGGGGACGACAAGCCCAAATACCTGAACTCTCCGGAGACCCCGGTCTTTCACAAGGGCCAGGAACTCTACGGCCTGTTTGAAGCCCGCAAGAACAACCGCAACCTCGACGAAATCATCGTTGTCGAGGGCTACATGGACGTCATCGCCCTGGCCCAGCAAGGCCTGCGCAACGCCGTGGCCACCCTGGGTACCGCCACCAGCGAAGAACACCTCAAGCGCCTGTTCCGCATCGTACCCAACGTACTGTTCTGCTTCGACGGTGACCAGGCTGGGCGCAAGGCCGCCTGGCGCGCCCTGGAGGCGACCCTGACCTGCTTGCAGGACGGGCGCCGCGCGCGCTTTCTGTTCCTTCCCGAAGGCGAAGATCCGGATACCCTGGTCCGCGCCGAAGGCACCGATGCCTTCCGCGCTCGAATCAACCAGCACGCACAGCCGCTGGCCGATTACTTTTTCCAGCAACTGATCGATGAAGCCGACCCGCGCTCACTGGAAGGCAAGGCCCATCTGGCGACCCTGGCCGCGCCCCTGATCGAGAAAATCCCCGGGGCCAACCTGCGCACCCTGATGCGCCAGCGCCTGAGCGAAATCACCGGCCTGACCAACGAAACGGTCAACCAACTGGCCCACAGCGCACCGCCCGAAGCGCCACCCGCGTACGACGCAGGCATCGATTACGACGCGATGCCGGATTATGCCGACTATCATGAGCCGCACCAGGAGGCGTACACCCCACAACAAGAGTGGACGCCAAAGAAAAATGCCGGCGGCAAGAAATGGGAAAACAAACCCTGGGACAAGAACGGCAAGGGCAAGCGCCAGGGCGATCGCGACCAGCCACGCGGCCCGCGCATCCCCGCTGCAGTGGAACCGCCGACCCTTTCAGCCTTGCGCACTTTGCTGCATCACCCGCAACTGGCAGAAAAAGTTGAAGATGCCGGGCATTTTGCCGATGACGACAACACCAATACCCAGTTGCTGGTGGCTCTGATCGAAGCCGTGCAGAAAAATCCTAAGCTACGCTCTATTCATCAATTGATGGCGCGCTGGCACGGCACCCAGCAAGGGCATCTGCTCACCGCACTGGCGGAAAAAGAATGGCTGATCGACGGAGATAACCTTGAACAACAGTTTTTCGACACCATTAATAGTTTGTCAGCTCGCCAACGCGAGCGTGTTTTAGAGCAACTTCTCAGGAAATCGCGTCAAAGCGAGCTCAGCAGCGAAGAGAAAAAACAGCTGGTTGAGCTTCTAAAACGCAATGTTCCCGCATCAAACCCGACCTCAACTGGCGCGTGAGGTCATAGCTCGGGTATAATCCTCGGCTTGTTTTTTGCCCGCCAAGACCTTCAGTGGATAGGGTGTTATGTCCGGAAAAGCGCAACAGCAGTCTCGCCTCAAAGAGTTGATCAGCCGTGGACGTGAGCAGGGTTACCTGACTTACGCGGAGGTCAACGACCACCTGCCGGAGGATATTTCAGATCCGGAACAGGTGGAAGACATCATCCGCATGATCAACGACATGGGGATCAACGTATTCGAGAGTGCTCCGGATGCGGATGCCCTTTTGTTGGCCGAAGCCGATACCGACGAAGCAGCAGCTGAAGAAGCCGCCGCAGCGTTGGCGGCTGTGGAAACCGACATTGGTCGCACTACCGACCCAGTGCGCATGTACATGCGCGAAATGGGCACGGTAGAGCTGCTCACACGTGAAGGCGAAATCGAAATCGCCAAGCGTATCGAAGAGGGTATCCGTGAAGTGATGGGCGCAATCGCGCACTTCCCTGGCACGGTTGATCACATCCTCTCCGAGTACACTCGCGTCACCACCGAAGGTGGACGCCTGTCCGACGTTCTCAGCGGGTACATCGACCCGGATGACGGCATTACGCCGCCTGCCGCCGAAGTGCCGCCGCCTGTCGACACCAAGACCGCGAAAGCGGATGACGACAGCGAAGACGAAGAAGCGGAAGCGACCGAAGACGAAGAAGAAGCCGAAAGCGGTCCGGATCCGGTCATCGCCGCACAGCGCTTTGGCGCCGTCGCCGACCAGATGGAAGTCACCCGCAAGGCGCTGAAGAAACACGGCCGCGAGAACAAGCAAGCCATCGCCGAAATGCTGGCCCTGGCTGAACTGTTCATGCCGATCAAACTGGTTCCGAAGCAATTCGAAGGCCTGGTTGAACGTGTACGCAGTGCCCTGGATCGCCTGCGCCAGCAGGAACGCGCCATCATGCAGCTCTGCGTGCGTGATGCCCGCATGCCACGTGCCGACTTCCTGCGCCAGTTCCCGGGCAACGAAGTGGATGAAAGCTGGACCGACGCCCTGGCCAAAGGCAAGAGCAAGTACGCCGAAGCCATCGCCCGCCTGCAGCCGGACATCATCCGTTGCCAGCAGAAGCTGACCGCTCTTGAAGTCGAAACAGGCTTGAAGATCGCCGAGATCAAGGACATCAACCGTCGCATGTCGATCGGTGAGGCCAAGGCCCGCCGCGCGAAGAAAGAGATGGTTGAAGCCAACCTGCGTCTGGTGATCTCCATCGCCAAGAAGTACACCAACCGTGGCCTGCAGTTCCTCGACCTGATCCAGGAAGGCAACATCGGCTTGATGAAAGCCGTGGACAAGTTCGAATACCGTCGCGGCTACAAGTTCTCGACTTATGCCACCTGGTGGATCCGTCAGGCGATCACTCGCTCGATCGCCGACCAGGCCCGCACCATCCGTATTCCGGTGCACATGATCGAGACGATCAACAAGCTCAACCGTATTTCCCGGCAGATGCTGCAGGAAATGGGTCGCGAACCGACTCCGGAAGAGCTGGGCGAACGCATGGAAATGCCTGAGGACAAGATCCGCAAGGTATTGAAGATCGCCAAAGAGCCGATCTCCATGGAAACCCCGATCGGTGATGACGAAGACTCCCATCTGGGCGACTTCATCGAAGACTCGACCATGCAGTCGCCAATCGATGTCGCCACAGTTGAGAGCCTGAAGGAAGCAACTCGCGAAGTACTCTCCGGCCTCACTGCCCGTGAAGCCAAGGTACTGCGCATGCGCTTCGGCATCGACATGAATACCGACCATACCCTCGAGGAAGTCGGTAAGCAGTTCGATGTGACCCGTGAGCGGATCCGCCAGATCGAAGCCAAGGCGCTGCGCAAGCTGCGCCACCCGACGCGAAGCGAGCATCTGCGCTCCTTCCTCGACGAGTAAGCCCAAGACCCCCAGCCCAGCTGGGGGTTTTGCTTTTTGCAGCCCGTCCTTCTTTCCTTCCCCGCCCCATAGCCGGTCTACACTCGAAACATTCCCCGTGCCATAACGAGACGGTTATGCCCAGACTGTCGGCCATGCTCCTGCTGGCGCTGCTCACCTGGACCGCAACGGCTGGCGCGCTGACTCTCACCGACGAAGAACGTAGCTGGCTCAAGACTCACCCGGAACTGCGCCTGGGTGTGGACGCTTCATGGCCGCCTTTCGAGTATCGGGATGAAGAAGGCCGCTATCAGGGCCTGGCCGCGGACTACATCCACCTGATCCAGGAACGCCTGTCCGTAAACCTCAAGCCCGTCGAGCCCGCCAGCTGGACCGCGGTGCTAGAGGACGCCAAGCAGGGCAAGCTGGACCTGCTGCCCGGGATCATGTCGACCCCCGAACGCCAGAGCTACATGGCCTTCACCCGGCCTTACCTGGACTTTCCCATCGTCATCCTCGCCCATGAAGGCGGCGCGCAACCCCACAACCTCAAGGAACTGTACGGCCTCAAGATAGCGGTGGTGGAAAACTACGCCCCTCACGAACTGTTGCGCACCCACCACCCGGACCTGAACCTGGTGGCCATGCCCAATGTCAGCTCGGCGCTGCAGGCCCTGGCCACCGACGAAGTGGACGCCGTGGTCGGCGACCTCGCCTCCAGTGTCTGGAGCCTGCGTCAGCTCAAGCTCGACGGTCTCTACGTCAGCGGCGAAACCCCCTATCGCTATCAGTTGGCGATGGGCGTCCCGCGGGAAAACAAGGTCCTGGTAAGCATTCTCGACAAGGTGCTCGCCGACCTCAGCCCCGAGGAAATCAGCACCATCCAGCAACACTGGGTGGGCAGCGTGCTCGACCACAGGACCTTCTGGTCGGATGTCCTGATGTATGGCCTGCCCGGTCTACTGCTGCTGGTGACCGTGCTGGCGGTGGTGATCCGTATCAACCGCCGCTTGAGCTCGGAAATTTCCCGGCGGGTCGCCCTGGAACAGGAACTGCGCAGCAGCGAATACCACTACCGCAGCCTAGTGGAAAGCCTGTCCGCGATTGCCTGGGAAGCGCGCATCAGCGACTTTACCTACAGCTATGTCTCGCCCCATGCCGAAGCCCTGCTGGGCTATCCCCTGGCCCATTGGCTGATTCCCGGTTTCTGGCGCAACATCATCCACCCCGCGGACCTGACCCGGGCCCAGGCCTTCTGCGACCACGAAGTGCAGGCCGGGCGGGATCACAGCCTCGATTACCGGGTGATCGCCGCCGACGGTCGCTGCCTCTGGGTGCGCGACATCGTCAGCCTGATCGAGCATGGCCACGAACCGGTGATGCGCGGGTTGATGATCGACATCAGCGAGACCAAGCACACCGAAGAGGCCCTGCGCCTGTCCGAACAGAAGTTCGCCTCGGTGTTCCAGCAATGTCCGGACATACTGGTGATTGCCCGGCTGTCCGACGGCTGCCTGCTGGAAGTCAACAAGGCCTTCGAGGAGCAGATCGGCCTGAGCGCGCAAAGCGTGGTTGGCCAGACCGCCACCGAGCTCAATATCTGGGGCATCCCCGGGGTCGGGCCAGGGCTGCTGCAACGCTTGCAGGCCGGCAGCATCCGCAATCTGGAAATGCCCTTTCGCCGGCATAACGGCCAGTTGTTCACCGGCCTGATCTCCGCCGAGCCCTTCGACCTCGACACCACGCCGGCGCTGGTGGTAGTGGTACGCGACATCAGCCAACTCAAAGAGACCCAGCAACAACTGCAGACCTCCGAGGAGAAGTTCGCCAAGGCCTTCCATGCCTCCCCCGATGGCCTGCTGCTGACCCGTCAGCGCGACGGGCTACTGATCGAGGTCAACGAAGGCTTCAGTCGCATCACCGGCTTCAACAGCGCCATGTCGCTGGACCGCTCGACCCTGGACCTGGGCATCTGGGTCAATCTCAATGAGCGCAAGCAGATGCTCGACCTGCTGCAGCGCGATGGTTTCGTCCGCGACTTCAACTGCCATATCCGGCGCAACGATGGCCAGATCCGCCTCTGCGAGCTGTCGAGCCGGCCACTGCCCATCGGCGGTGACGACTGCATGCTGACCATCGCCCGGGACATTACCGACCGACGCCTGATGCAGGAGAAGCTGCAACAGGCGGCGACCGTATTCGAAAGCACAGCCGAAGGCGTGATGATCACCGATACCCAGCAGCGCATCAGCGCAGTCAATCGCGCCTTCAGCGAAATCACCGGCTACAGCGAACGTGAAGCCCTGGGCCACACTCCGCGCCTACTTGCCTCGGGCCTGCATGACAGCGCCTTCTACGCCGCGATGTGGCATCAGTTGACCCTGGAGGGCCACTGGCAGGGTGAGATCTCCAACAGGCGCAAGAACGGTGAGCTTTATCCCAACTGGCTGACCATCAATGCGGTGCGCAACCGGGAAAACCAGATCACCCATTTCGTCGCGGTGTTCGCCGATATTTCCAGCCTCAAGCACGCCCAGGCGCGGCTCGACTACCAGGCTCACCACGACCCCCTGACCGGCCTGCCGAATCGCACCCTGTTTGAAAGCCGACTGCTCAGTGCTCTCAATAGCCAACAGGACAACGGCAGCCAGGGCGCGGTACTGTTCCTAGACCTGGACCGGTTCAAGCACATCAACGACAGCCTCGGCCACCCGGTGGGCGACCTGCTGCTCAAGGGCATCGCCGTGCGTCTGAAGGAACAGCTGAGGGATATCGACACCGTGGCCCGCCTGGGTGGCGACGAATTCATCATCCTGCTGCCGGGCCTGCACCAGGCCAGCGATGCCGATCACATCGCCACCAAGCTGCTGAACTGCTTTACCGCCCCCTTCCAGGCCGGCGAACACGAGTTTTTCATCAGCGCCAGCATCGGCACCAGCCTGTACCCCAAGGACGGCTGCGATGTCGCCACCCTGATCAAGAACGCCGACGCCGCCATGTATCGCTCAAAGGCCAAGGGCCGCAACCGCGTGGAGCGCTACACCCGCGACCTGACCGCCCAGGCCAGCGAACGGGTAGCCCTGGAGCACGAGCTGCGGCGAGCCATTGAGCGCAACGAGCTGTCGCTGTATTTCCAACCCAAGATCAGCCTCAGCAACCACGAGCTGGTGGGCGCCGAAGCCCTGATCCGTTGGCATCACCCCACTTTCGGCGATGTGCCCCCCGAGCACTTCATTCCCCTGGCCGAAGAAAACGGCATGATCCTGCTGATCGGCGACTGGGTACTGGAACAGGCCTGCCTGCAACTCAACAACTGGAACCGACGCTTTGAGGATTTCGGCCCCCTGTCGGTGAACCTCGCCGGCGCCCAGTTGCGCCAGCCCAACCTGCTGGGGCGCATCGAGCAACTGCTGCGCGACTATGACCTGCAGCCCGGAATGCTACAGCTGGAAATCACCGAGAACTTCATCATGAGCCAGGCCGAAGAAGCCCTGGAAGTGCTGCATCAGCTCAAGCGCCTGGGCGTGCAACTGGCCATCGACGACTTCGGCACCGGCTACTCGTCCCTCAGCTACCTCAAGCGCCTGCCCCTGGACTTTCTCAAGATCGACCAGTCCTTTGTCCGCGGGCTGCCGGACGACCCCCACGACGTGGCGATTGTCCGCGCCATCATCGCCCTGGGGCGCAGCATGCAGTTCACGGTGATTGCCGAAGGCGTGGAGAACCAGGAGCAGCAGACCTTCCTCACCCTGGAAGGCTGCGAACAGATCCAGGGTTATATCGTCAGCCTGCCCCTTGAAGCCGAGGAGTTCTGTACGACCTTCCTGCGAATCCGAGTTTCCGATTTTTCGGATAGCACAGCCGAGAAACCATCGCTATAATCCGGCGCCTACTGAGGGCCTATAGCTCAGTTGGTTAGAGCAGAGGACTCATAATCCTTTGGTCCACGGTTCAAGTCCGTGTGGGCCCACCAAACAAGAAAGCCGCGCAATGCGCGGCTTTCGCTTTTCTGAATCGTTCAACAAATAGCCCCCTTTCCTTTCCACCCACACAAGCTCAGTTAACCCTGGACAGGGTTGGTATAGACCCTAGAAGCCCCTTCTGCCCTCATCGCCGACCGCCGATACATACAGACAACTTCTACTGCCATAGCGCAACCTCATCAGTTGCGCGGAGAGTTAAACCTCCACTAAAGACGTGCGGCGGATACTGGTCTGACGCGAACTGGCGGCGACCCTGACCGATCCGCCGCTCCTGAATCTGAAGCACGTCGTTCTGTGAGACGTCCAGATCCTGGCGCATGGTCAGAGCCTGCAAGCGCCAAACAGCTGGATCCGATCTAAGGACGTGAATCTATTCAAGATTGTTTGCAATACGCTCACCCCACTGGCGGGTATGAACACTCAACTCGCCGAGCATATTCATTAGCAGGCCCTGCCGCCGAGCAATGCTAATGCACTCAAATATACTCATGCGATTCCAAGCTTTAAAAAGTCAACTGACAACAAAACAATTAACATCACATTATCGACCAACTACAAGAGAGAGCCTAAATAGATATATCAATCAGCCAGAACGTTACAATTCAACAATCAAATATCAACGCAAAAATACCATCATGCATACCCATACAGCATTTACATCGCATTCACAATTAAAGCGAACTTATTATCAGCGTAAGCACCACCTGAATTCTTCCTGCTTCAATATTTTTAAAATCGCGCTCTAACCTAGCCAAAAAGTGGTGCGTTATTCTTTCTCCGCTCAGGCTATAATCACCACCCCTCATCAAATAAGATTTATTTAAATCAATCATTTTCCCCTTAGCATTTGCCACTGTGATCAATATGCCTTTGGCGCACCCCTCGCATCGGTCATTTTCCAGCCTTCCATCTGTTCGTATATTTTTCGACTGAAAATGGAAACTGGCAACGCTGTTGAATTCTTCGGCTGCGCTTTGGCTGCCACAACTCCCAAGCGTAAGATCAAATTTCTTTTCTACCATGCCGCCATCTGCAAGGTGATATGGATTCACTCCTTCGAAGTCAACTGTTTTGTTTGCGTCAACCATTCGGCAGTCTGCTACCAGCAGTTTGGCGGTTGAATAAAATGCATAGTTTCCCCAAATATTGCTATTGGTTGTACCTTTCCAGTATGAGGAGATATAGCTACTCGGAGGCAGTCGCAGCTCATGTAACCCTGGCCCGAGGGAGGTTCTCGGCTTGGTTTTAATGAACTCCACCGCTTGATCCAATGAGACCGCGTAGTACCCGCCTTTTTTTGGCCGGACCAGGAAAACTTCGTCCCAATGGTCACATGGTATGGCTCTACCATAAGCCGATCTATATCGCACTCCAACTCCATCAATCGGCGTACTGCAAATGTCCCCAGGCTCGCCTGTACCAGGACCAACTTGTAGACTAAAGCCCAACTTTCCGTAAGGTTCCTCTACATCGTTACATGTCACGGCACCCACCAGCGCTGCGGTTCCGAGAACACCTCCAACTTCCACCTCAGAGAAAGGGCGTAAGTATCCGAGCTTAAAAGATATAGAGTTACTACCCAACTCCGCTCCGGAGTTACAGTAATTATTTCGATAATCCGCACTTACGAAACCGGAATAGATCACACAAACAAAAAATATTACAAGATAGCTCCGAAAAAAACTGCAACCACCTAAATAGCTAATCATGACTTCATCGCCCTAGTCGCTTGGAAAACTCACCTCTTAAAATTCTATTTCATTCAAACCGACCACGATCTAAGGCAATTCTTAAAAAACACGCCTAAAGACAGATTTTCGGAGGTGGGACACACCTTGAACAAGTTAAATTCTTAGTGAGTGATACGGCACCCTGAAAACAAATAGAGCGCCCAAAAATTCGTATCTATCGACAAGATCGAATTTCCAACTGTGAAACATCCGACCGACCAAATCGCAGTTACTTAATGACGGGGAGGTAGTAGTGGGCGATAAACCTCCAGCTGCAAGCCTCCGCTCTCCGATGGACACTTTTTAAGGCAGCCACCGATGATAATCCGTATAGGTATACATTAGTAACCACACATAAATCGGATGTAGAAAGCATTCCCCCGCTCGCCGACGAGTTCTGCACTCACTTTTTTGCCCATCTCAAGATCGCGGCGCGTACCGACTGCAGAGGCGGCGGGGCGTATGTCTCGAAGCCCACCAAACACAAAATCCATGCAATGCGCAGCTCTGTGTTATTGCTTGAAAAGCAAACCTCATCAAGTCTTGTTCCGATAGCGCTCTTTCAACATGGGGCGAATTTTCAGGCGATCTTCCGGCGCCCACTCCCACACGGTTTCCAGTTCTTCGGTGACGGTTTGCACACTGATTCCCGGAAGCAGGACGACGAAGGTATTCCTTTGCAGGCAGTGCAATTCTGCACGGCCAGCGCCAGGTACATCCCCCTCCCTCTCCTGAAGGCTTTCATAGAAGGCCAGGGCCTCGACCACCGTGTGGAAATGCTCGACCGCATCCTGAAAGCCTGAAAGAGACAGCCTGTACGTCATGCCGAAATCCATATTCATTCCCACTATTTCGGGACCAGGAAAAGGCGGCTTTTTTAGCAAAATGCCCACAAACAGTATCTAAGACAGTTCTTATTTACACTCCCCTGCAGGCAACCACCAACGCCCTCCCGGAACATGCCCCTCCTTCCCCAAATCGCACGGGGCTGAAGCCCATTGCTTGCGCCCATGAAAAAGCCGCGCATTGCGCGGCTTTTTCATGGTGTTGCCAGGCTGCGCTTATTTCTTGGGCAACGCGTAAGCAATCACGTAGTCGCCACGATCCGTCGACTGCCGCGCACCGCCAGCGGTGAGCAGGATGTACTGGCGACCGGTCTTGGGCGACACGTAGGTCATGGGGCCCGACTGGCTGCCCACGGGCAGGCGCGCCTTCCAGATCTCATTGCCATTGCCGGTATCGAAGGCCCGCAGGTAGAAATCCTGGGTACCGGCGAAGAACAGCAGGCCGGATTGGGTAGCCAGGGACGCGCCCAGGGTCGGCATGCCAATCGGGATCGGCAGGTGCATGCGAATCCCCAGCGGGCCGGTGTCCTGCACGGTACCCACCGGCACTTGCCACACCAGCTTGCGGGTCTTCAGGTCGATGGCCGACATGGTACCGAACGGCGGCTTCTGGCAGGGAATGCCCGCCGCCGAGAGGAAGCGCTGGCGCATGGCGCCGAACGGCGTGCCTTCCTGGGGCACCACGCCCATCTCGATGCCACTGGCACCAGCGGCGATCTGGTCCCGGGGAATCATGTAGTTGGCCAGGCCCAGACGCATGTCGTTGACGAACATGTAGTTGCTGGTGGGGTCCACCGACACGCTGCCCCAGTTCATGCCGCCCAGGGAGCCCGGAAACTGCAACGCATGATCCAGGCCCGGCGGGGTGTACACACCCTCATGGCGCATGCCCTTGAACTGGATACGGCACATCAGCTGGTCGAAGGGGGTCGCGCCCCACATGTCGGACTCGGTCAGGGTCTGGTTGCCGATCGACGGCATTTCCACCGAGAACGGCTGGGTCGGCGAGTACCGCTCGCCCGGCACATTGCCCTGGGGCACGGGGCGCTCTTCCACCCGGGCAATCGGCTTGCCGGTCTCACGGTTGAGCAGGAATATCTCGCCCTGCTTGGTGACCTGGGCCAGCGCCGGCTGTACACCGCCCTTGTCGTCCGGAATGTCGTACAACAGCGGCTGTGCCGGCAGGTCGAAGTCCCAGAGATCGTGATGGGTGGTCTGGAAGTGCCAGCGAACCTGGCCGGTCTTCACGTCGATGGCGACGATGGAGGAGTTCCACTTGTCGTCGAACTCGGTGCGCTGGCCGCCGAAGAAATCCGGGGTGGCGTTGCCAGTGGGCAGGTACACCAGGCCCAGCTTGGCGTCATAGGACATTGCCGACCAGACGTTGGGCGTGCCACGGGTGTAGGTTTCACCCGCCGGCGGGCGCTTGGTGGTGGCCGGGTTGCCCGGGTCCCAGGCCCACATCAGCTCGCCGCTGCGCACATCGAAAGCCCGAACCACGCCCGGCGGTTCGCCGGTGGAGAAGTTGTCCGCCACCCGGCCGCCGACGATCACTACGGTGCCCGCCACCAACGGTGTCGAAGTCTGCTGGTAGTAGCCCGGCTTGATCTCACCCATGTCGGTTTTCAGATCGACCGTGCCCTGGTTGCCAAAGTCTTCACAGGGCTTGCCGGTTTCAGCGTTGATCGCGATCAGGCGCGCATCACCGGTCGGCAGGAACAGGCGCTTGGTGCAGGCCGCCGGAGCAGCAGGCGCCGAAGCATCGGCTACCGGGGTGGCAGAGGCGTCGAAATAACCCAGGCCGCGGCAGCGCTGCCAGTTTGGCGCGTAGCCCTGCGGGTCGAACTTCCAGCGCTCGGCGCCAGTGTCGGCGTCCAGGGCGAACACCTTGCCGTAGGCGGTGCAGGTGTAGACGGTATCGCCGATCTGCAGGGGTGTGTTCTGGTCTTCGGCACCAGCGCCGTTGCTTTCGGGCAGGTCACCGGTGCGGAAGGTCCAGGCCACCTGCAACTGGTCGATGTTGCCCTTGTTGATCTGGTCCAGTGCGGCGAAGCGGTTGCCCGCAGTGGTATTGCCCCAGTGGGCCCAGTCTTTCTGTTCCGTCCCGGGAGCCACCGGCTGGACCGCTGGCACCTTATCCGCCTTGACCACATGGGTCGGCACGAACATGTAGGCCAGGGTCGCGACCACACCGATCCCCAACAGCCCAGCCAGGCCATAGGCACCGCGCCCGGCATGGGCTCCGGAGGCGCGCACCAGGGTCGGGTAGATCAGCGCCACCACGAGGCCGATCACGGCGAAGGTCAGTACCCGCGAGACCAGCGGCCAGTATTCCAGGCCCGCATCCCAGACCGCCCAGATCGCCGTCAGCACCAGGGCCACCCCATACAGCCAGGCACCACGCGGGTTGCGCCGCGCGATCAGCAGCCCGGACACCAGCATCGCCAGGCCCATCAACAGGAAATAGGCACTGCCGCCCAGGCTCAGGAGGTAACCCCCGCCTGCGGCCAGGCCCAGCCCGATCAGGGCAATCAGGATACCCAGCCCCCCGAGCAACCATTTGCTGCCGGCGGCAGCCCCCGTGTTTTTCATCTTAAAAACTCTCCCATCTTCAAAACCTGACGGCGAGAATGTACTAACCAGTTACTTATGACAATCTGTCGCAGGTCATTTGTTTCAAAAAAATTCCCGACTTGCAGAGCGTAGCTGTCGCTTGCGCCATGTTCTCCGGGAGCTGCGGCGGGTGTTCACGGGAGCCTGTAACATGTGCGCTCCCCCGATAGCCGTGCTGGAGCCCACCTTGTCCGATAGCCGCCCTCCCGTTCTTGACGAAGTCGACCGTCAATTGATCGCAGCCTTGCAGATCAACGCCCGCGAAAGCGTGGCGATGCTGGCCCGGCAGTTGGGTATCGCCCGCACCACCGTGACCTCGCGCCTGGCCCGCCTGGAAAAGACCCGGGTCATTACCGGATATGGCGTGCGCCTGGGGCAGCGGGTAGTCGATGGCGGCTTGCAGGCGTATGTCGGCATCAAGGTCCAGCCGCGCTCTGGCAAGGAAGTGCTGCGGCGCCTGAGCGGCATGGCGCAGGTCCAGCAACTGTGTGCGGTCAGCGGCGAATTCGACTATGTGGCCTGGCTGCGCACCGACTCACCGGAACAGCTGGACCAGTTGCTGGACCAGATCGGCAGCGTTGACGGCGTGGAGAAAACCACCACCTCGATCATCCTCAGCAGCAAGATCGATCGCGGGCACGCGCTGTAAGGCGCGCCCTGCCAAACAGTCAATCTGACGCAAAAATTCGTCATATCGATAAATAACCGAGCATAACGACGACAGTTTGCGTCTTATTTACGTGTTTCACCCTCTCTAGAATGGCTGCCATCTTTTCCTATACTCAGCACTCTGCTGAGCCGCCCGCCAAGGTCAGCCATGAACAAGAACAATCGCCATCCTGCAGACGGTAAGAAGCCGATCACCATTTTCGGCCCGGACTTCCCTTTCGCCTTCGACGACTGGATCGAGCATCCTGCCGGCCTGGGCAGCATTCCCCAGGCACGGCACGGCACCGAAGTGGCGATTGTCGGCGCCGGTATCGCCGGGCTGGTGGCGGCCTACGAGCTGATGAAGCTGGGCCTCAAGCCAGTGGTCTATGAAGCCTCGAAAATGGGCGGCCGCCTGCGCTCCCAGGCCTTTGAGGGAGCCGAAGGGGTCATCGCCGAGCTGGGTGGCATGCGCTTTCCGGTGTCGTCCACGGCCTTCTACCATTACGTCGACAAGCTCGGCCTTGAAACCAAGCCCTTTCCCAACCCGCTGACCCCGGCCTCGGGCAGCACCGTCATCGACCTCGAAGGCCAGACCCACTACGCCCAGAAACTCGCCGACCTGCCGGCGCTGTTCCAGGAAGTAGCCGATGCCTGGGCCGATGCCCTGGAAGATGGTTCGCGCTTCAGCGAAATCCAGCAGGCAATCCGTGACCGCGACGTGCCGCGCCTCAAGGAACTGTGGAACACCCTGGTGCCGCTGTGGGACGACCGCACCTTCTACGACTTCGTCGCCACCTCCAAGGCCTTCGCCAAGCTGTCTTTCCATCACCGTGAGGTGTTCGGCCAGGTGGGCTTCGGCACCGGCGGCTGGGATTCGGACTTCCCCAACTCGATGCTGGAAATCTTCCGCGTGGTCATGACCAACTGCGACGACCACCAGCACCTGGTCGTGGGCGGCGTCGAGCAGGTGCCCCTGGGCATCTGGCGCCACGTACCGGAGCGTTGTGCCCACTGGCCGGCCGGTACCAGCCTCAGCTCGCTGCACCACGGCGCGCCGCGTACCGGGGTCAAGCGCATTGCCCGGGCCGCCGACGGCCGTTTCAGCGTCACCGACAACTGGGGCGACACCCGGGAATACGCCGCGGTGCTGACCACCTGCCAGAGCTGGCTGCTGACCACCCAGATCGAATGCGAGGAATCGCTGTTCTCGCAAAAGATGTGGATGGCCCTGGACCGCACCCGCTACATGCAGTCGTCGAAGACCTTCGTCATGGTCGACCGGCCGTTCTGGAAGGACAAGGATCCGCAAACCGGTCGCGACCTGATGAGCATGACCCTCACCGACCGCCTGACCCGCGGCACCTACCTGTTCGACAACGGCGACGACAAGCCGGGGGTGATCTGCCTGTCCTACTCGTGGATGAGCGATGCCCTGAAGATGCTCCCGCAGCCTGTGGAAAAACGCGTGAAGCTGGCCCTGGATGCGCTGAAGAAGATCTACCCCAAGGTGGATATCGCCAGCCGTATCATCGGCGACCCGATCACCGTCTCCTGGGAGGCCGACCCGCATTTCCTCGGTGCCTTCAAGGGCGCGCTGCCGGGCCACTACCGCTATAACCAGCGGATGTACGCGCACTTCATGCAGGACGACATGCCCGCCGAGCAGCGCGGTATCTTCATCGCTGGTGACGATGTCTCCTGGACTCCGGCCTGGGTCGAGGGTGCGGTGCAGACCTCGCTGAACGCGGTGTGGGGGATCATGAAGCACTTCGGTGGCGCTACCCACGCCGAGAACCCGGGCCCGGGGGATGTGTTCCACGAGATCGGGCCGATTGCCCTGGCCGACTGAAACCGGCAGCCGGGCAGGCGCTCGTTCCCGCAGGCTTGCCCTGCGGGGATGTCGTACGAACCTGCGACAGCGGCTACAGTGGCTGGTCTGTCAGTGAGTGGAGTGAAGACCATGCGCGTCGCCCTGTATCAGTGCCCGCCACGGCCGCTGGATGTGGCCGGCAACCTGCAACGCCTGCATCAGGTGGCCATGGAGGCCACCGATGCCGATCTGTTGGTGCTGCCGGAGATGTTTCTCAGCGGCTACAACATCGGCCTGGAAGCGGTAGGCGCTCTGGCCGAGGCCCAGGACGGCCCTTCGGCCCAGCGCATCGCCGCCATCGCCCAGGCCGCCGGCACGGCGATCCTCTATGGCTACCCGGAGCGCAGTGACGACGGCCAGATCTACAACGCCGTGCAGTTGATCGACGCCCAGGGGCAGCGCCTGTGCAACTACCGCAAGACCCACCTGTTCGGTGACCTCGACCATTCGATGTTCAGCGCCGGCGAAGATGACTTTCCGCTGGTGGAACTGGACGGCTGGAAACTCGGCTTTCTGATCTGCTACGACATCGAGTTCCCGGAGAATGCACGACGCCTGGCCCTGGCAGGCGCGGAGCTGATTCTGGTGCCGACCGCCAACATGATCCCCTACGACTTCGTCGCCGACGTGACGATCCGTGCCCGGGCCTTCGAGAACCAGTGCTACGTGGCCTATGCCAACTACTGTGGCCATGAAGAACAGATCCGCTATTGCGGCCAGAGCAGCATCGCCGCCCCCGACGGCAGCCGGATTGCCCTGGCCGGTCTCGACGAGGCCCTGATCATCGGCACCCTGGACCGCCAACTGATGGGCGAATCCCGGGCGCTCAACCGCTACCTGTCCGATCGCCGCCCCGAGCTTTACGACGACCTGAGCAAGCGCTGATCCGGGGATATCCGCTAGCATGAGCGCTTCTCTGTTCTGGAAGTGCTCATGCCCGCGCCGAATCACCCTCTGCCCCCACTGGAGACCCTGGCCAACGGCCTGCGGGTTTCCCTGCGTCATGCTCCCCATTTGAAACGCTGTGCCGCGACATTGCGCGTCGCCGCCGGCAGCCACGATGTGCCGCTGGCCTGGCCGGGCCTGGCGCACTTTCTGGAACACCTGCTGTTTCTCGGGACCGAGCGCTTTCCTGTCGAACAGGGGCTGATGGCCTATGTACGGGCCCAGGGCGGGCAACTGAACGCGCGAACCTGCGAACGTGCCACCGAGTTCTTTTTCGAGCTGCCGGCCAGCGCCTTTGCCGGTGGCCTGGAACGTCTGTGCGAGATGCTCGCTCAACCGCGCATGAGCCTGGATGACCAACACCGGGAGCGGGAAGTCCTGCACGCGGAGTTCATCGCCTGGTCCCGGGATGCGACAGCGCAGCGTCAGTTCGCACTGTTTGACGGTCTTCATGCCGCGCACCCGCTAAGGGCCTTCCATGCCGGCAACCGCTACAGCCTGAACCTGCCCAATAACGCCTTCCAGCAGGCCTTGCAGCAGTTCCATCGCGAGTATTACCAGGCCGGGCAAATGGTCTTGAGCCTCGCCGGCCCCCAGCCACTGGAGGAGCTCCGAGCCCTGGCGGAACGCTACGGCAGTTGCCTGCCGAGCGGTCGACACCTTGAGCAGGCAGCGCCTCCCGCCCTAATGGCCACGGGCAACCAGACTTACCAACAACTCAGCGGCCAGCGGCTGGACCTGCTGTTTGCTCTAGAGCGGCTGCCCGCGGGCGCTACTGCCGCTGTGGATTTTCTCTGCACCTGGCTGCAATCGGCCAAGCCCGGCGGGTTGCTGGCGGAACTCCAGCAGCGCCAACTGGCTCACAGCCTCAAGGCAACGCTCCTGTATGAGTTCGCCGGCCAGGCCCTGCTGCACCTGGAGTTCGATCTGAGCAGCGTGGCGGCATCAGCCCCGGCTCAGGTACGCGAGCTGCTGACAGAGTGGCTGGGGTTCTTCAGTGCCCAGGCCGACTGGGCACCGTTGCGCGAAGAATATGCCTTGCTGCAACAGCGCCAGATCGAAGTTGCCAGCGCCCTGGAACTGTCCCGACGTGACAGCCGCCAAGCTGCCGATGGGCTGGATGAGTCGGGGCTGGCCGCCCTCAAGCAGGTGCTCAAGCAGTTGCAACCCCAGGCTGTGGACCACTTCAGCCACGACTGGCGCCTGCCTCCTGCCAACCCCTTTCTGCGCAGCACGATCGAGGCACCACGGGCCGGGTTGATTCGTGGGCAGACCAGCGCTCATCGCGGGCTGCGCACCTTTGCCCAGGATCGCTCCCGGGGCCGCAAGGAAAGCTCGGCCCTGAGCTTCAGCCAGGCGCTGCCAGCAGATCCTTCTGGTAGCGCCCTGACTCTGCGCTGGCAACTGGCCTCGCCTGCCCCGATGGGCTTGCATGCCCGGTTGCTGCGCAGCCTGGCGACATTGCGCGACGATGCCCGCCAGGCCGGCGTAGAGCTGAACTTCACCTCTTGTGGCAAAGACTGGCTGCTGAAACTGCACGGTTTGCCGTCCCCCATGCCCGCAGTGCTACTGCAAGCATTGAAAGCCCTGGGACGACCTGCCGAGTCGTTCTGGCAGGAGCAGGCAAGCGTCAATGCTGAAGCGCCCCTGCTGCCGATCCGCCAATTGCTCAAGGCATTCAGCGAACAGCCACAGCCCGACAGCCCGGCCCAGCCCGACCCAGAGGCCTTGCAAGCACTCTGGGCCAGCGCTCGCTGGGACGGACTGGGCCTGGCGCTGCCAGCCGCCATCCAGGAAGCCTTGAGCCGAACCCTGCAACAGATGCCCGGCACAGCGGACGCCACCCTCTGCTGGCCGGTGCCAGCAGGCACCGGCCAGCAGTGGCAGAACCTGCCCGGGAGTGCCGGTGAGCATGCCCTGCTGCTGTTCTATCCCGTGCCCAGCGCCAGCCTTGCCGACGAAGCCGCATGGCGCCTGCTCGGCCAGCTCTGCCAGACCCCGTTCTATCAGCGCCTGCGGGTGGAGCTGCAACTGGGCTATGGCGTCTTCAGTGCCGTTCGCCAGCGCAACGGCCGGACGGGTCTGTTGTTCGGCGTGCAATCCCCCGGCGCGACAGTCACCGAGATACTTCAGCACATCGCACAATTCCTTGAGCACCTGCCCGAACAACTCCAGGCACTCGACGAGCCCAGCTGGAATGATCAGCAACAGGCCCTGGCTCAACAGTTGCAGCCCGCGACCCTGCCCCTGGACCAGGCCATGGATTTGTTGTGGCAGGCAAAACTGGCCGGCCACTCGTCGGATTACCTGCCGCAGTTGCAAGGCTGCATAGAGGCCCTGACGCCCGCCATCGTGATCCAGGCCGCCCGCCAACTCAGAGTGGCTGCCGGCGGCTGCAGCGCGCTGGCCAACAGGTCGTGCCCGGGTGCACCCTGGCAAGTGGCAGAATGATCATTACCAGCGCTGCAATGAGCTTTCTTCAGAATTGCGGGCAACCTTTAGTGGGAATTTAGTAAGATAGCCTCCTAAGCATCTGAACATCTCCCGCCGGAGGTGGACTATATGTATAGGCAACACCCGTCCCACCCACCTCAAAGGAGCAATTTTATGACCTGGTCCAAACCTGCTTACACTGACCTGCGTATCGGCTTCGAAGTCACCATGTACTTCGCCAGCCGCTAATTTCTGCCTCTGGCCAGAAACGCAGCGCAACGCCTCGGCCCGTCCGGGGCGTTTTTATTTTCAGTTCTCCGTCCTTTTTTCAGTCTTGAGCCCAGGGAGCGTCCATGTTTGTCCAGATTCTAGGTTCCGCCGCCGGCGGTGGTTTTCCGCAGTGGAACTGCAACTGTGTGAACTGCGCCGGATTTCGCGACGGTAGCCTGCGGGCCCAGGCGCGCACTCAATCGTCCATCGCGATTTCCGATGACGGGGTGAACTGGGTGCTGTGCAACGCCTCTCCGGATATCCGCGCGCAGTTGCAAAGCTTCGCCCCCATGCAACCGGGCCGCGCACTGCGGGACACCGGCATCGGCGCCATCATCCTCATGGACAGCCAGATCGACCACACCACCGGCCTGCTCAGCCTGCGTGAAGGCTGCCCGCACCAGGTCTGGTGCACCGACATGGTCCATGAAGACCTGAGCACCGGTTTCCCGCTGTTCAAGATGCTCAGCCACTGGAACGGCGGCCTGAGCTGGAACCGCATCGAGCTGGACCAGAGCTTCAGCATCCCCGCCTGCCCCAACCTGCGCTTCACGCCGCTGCCCCTGCGCAGCGCAGCGCCGCCCTATTCGCCCCACCGTTTCGACCCGCACCCGGGGGACAACATCGGCCTGATCGTCGAAGACCTGCGCAGCGGCGGCAAACTCTTCTACGCGCCGGGCCTGGGCAAGGTCGACGCGCCACTCCTGGAGATCATGGCCGCCAGCGATGTGCTGCTGGTGGACGGCACCCTGTGGGAAGACGATGAAATGCAGCGTCGTGGCGTGGGCACCCGTACCGGCCGGGAAATGGGCCACCTGGCGCAGAACGGCCCCGGCGGCATGCTCGAAGTGCTGGAACAGTTGCCCCGCCAGCGCAAGGTGCTGATACATATCAACAACACCAACCCGATACTCGATGAAGACTCCGCCGAACGTGCCGAACTGGTACGCCGAAAGGTGGAAGTGGCTTACGACGGAATGAGTATTGAGCTGTAGGGCGAATCGCCCACAAGCTCGCCCCACGAGCCTTGGCCCCTTTGCGTAGGAGCGGGCTTGCCCGCGAAAGGGCTGCCCCCCGGAGAACACACATGACCGACACCCCGCTGTCCGCCGCCGAATTCGAGCAGGCACTGCGCGCCAAAGGCGCCTACTACCACATCCATCACCCTTATCACGTGGCGATGTATGAAGGCCGGGCGACCCGCGAGCAGATCCAGGGCTGGGTCGCCAACCGCTTCTATTACCAGGTGAACATCCCCATGAAGGACGCGGCGATCCTCGCCAACTGTCCGGACCGGGAGATTCGCCGCGAATGGATCCAGCGCCTGCTGGACCATGACGGCGCCCCGGGCGAGGACGGCGGCATCGAGGCCTGGCTGCGCCTGGGCCAGGCCGTGGGCCTGGATCCGGACCAGTTGCGCTCCCAGGAACTGGTGCTGCCCGGTGTGCGCTTTGCCGTGGACGCCTATGTCAATTTTGCTCGCCGGGCCAGTTGGCAGGAGGCGGCCAGCAGCTCGCTGACCGAACTGTTCGCGCCGCAAATCCACCAGTCGCGCCTGGACAGCTGGCCCCAGCATTACCCATGGATCGACCCCACTGGCTACGAGTACTTCCGCACCCGCCTGGGCCAGGCCCGCCGCGATGTCGAGCACGGCCTGGCGATCACCCTGCAGCACTACACCACCCGTGCCGGCCAGGAACGCATGCTGGAAATTCTCCAGTTCAAACTGGACATCCTTTGGAGCATGCTCGACGCCATGAGCATGGCCTATGAACTGAACCGCCCGCCCTATCACAGCGTCACCGATCAGCGGGTCTGGCATAAGGGGATCACCCTATGAGTTTCGACCGCAGTAAAACCCCACGCTGGCGCCCCGGCTACCGCTTCCAGTATGAACCGGCGCAAAAGGGCCACGTCCTGCTGTACCCCGAGGGCATGATCAAGCTCAACGACAGTGCCGCCCTGATTGGCGGCCTGATCGATGGCGAACGTGACGTGGCGGCGATCATCAGCGAGCTGGAAATCCAGTTCCCGGGGGTGGCCGAGCTCGGTGAAGATATCGAGCAGTTCATGGAGGTCGCCCGTGCTCAGCACTGGATCGAACTCGCCTGAACCGGCGGTTCTGCCCGGCAAACCGGAAGTTGGCCTGCCGCTGTGGCTGCTGGCCGAGCTGACCTACCGTTGCCCGCTGCAGTGCCCCTACTGCTCCAACCCCCTGGACTTCGCCGAGCAGGGCAAGGAGCTGAGCACCGAGCAGTGGATCAAGGTATTTCGCGAAGCGCGGGAAATGGGTGCAGCGCAGCTGGGTTTCTCCGGCGGCGAGCCGCTGGTGCGCCAGGACCTGGCCGAACTGATCGGCGAGGCGCGCAAGCTGGGCTTCTATACCAACCTGATCACCTCCGGCATCGGCCTCACCGAGCAGAAGATCAGCGACTTCAAGAAAGCCGGCCTGGACCATATCCAGATCAGCTTCCAGGCCAGCGACGAACAGGTGAACAACCTGCTGGCCGGTTCGAAAAAAGCCTTCGCGCAGAAGCTGGAAATGGCCCGTGCGGTCAAGGCCCACGGCTATCCGATGGTGCTGAACTTCGTCACCCACCGGCACAACATCGACAAGATCGACCGCATCATCGAGCTGTGCATCGCACTGGAAGCCGATTTCGTCGAGCTCGCCACCTGCCAGTTCTACGGCTGGGCCCAGCTCAACCGCGTGGGCCTGCTGCCGACCAAGGAGCAACTGGTGCGCGCCGAGCGCATCACCAACGAATACCGCGCCAGGCTGGAAGCCCAAGGGCATCCCTGCAAGCTGATCTTCGTCACTCCGGACTACTACGAGGAGCGCCCCAAGGCCTGCATGAACGGCTGGGGCAGCATCTTCCTCACCGTGACTCCGGACGGCACCGCACTGCCCTGCCACGGCGCGCGGCAGATGCCGGTGCAGTTCCCCAATGTGCGCGACCACAGCATGCAGCACATCTGGTACGACTCATTCGGTTTCAACCGCTTTCGCGGGTACGACTGGATGCCCGAACCCTGCCGCTCCTGCGACGAGAAGGAAAAGGACTTCGGCGGCTGCCGCTGCCAGGCCTTCATGCTCACCGGAGATGCCAGCAATGCCGATCCGGTGTGCAGCAAATCGCCACACCATGGGATGATCCTCCAGGCCCGTGAAGAATCTGAAACGGCCACCCACACCATCGAGCAACTGGCTTTTCGCAATGAACGAAACTCCCGCCTCATCGCCAAGGGTTGAGCCCTTCAGCGCCAGCCAGGCCACTACGGCCGGGGTCGATTTTGCTGAACTGCAACTGACGACCCACGGCCTGTTCTGGAATGAATATCGTCCCGAGGACGGCCGCTGTCGGATCTGGCAGTGGCATCAGGGCCAGCCCCAGTGCCTGACGCCAACCGGCTTCAGCGTGCGCAGCAGGGTCTATGAATACGGTGGTGGCGCCTTCTGCCTCAGCGATGATGCCCTGCTGTTCGTCAACGAGGCGGACCAGCAGCTGTATCGCCAGCCCCTGGCCGGTGGAGCGCCCAGCGCCTTGACTCAAGGCACGTGCCGCTACGGTGACCTGCGATGCCACGCTGGCCAGGTGCTGGCCGTCGAGGAGTGCGCCGAACAACACCAACTGGTGAGCATTGACAGCATCACCGGTCAACGCCGGCTACTGGCTGCCGGGGCCGACTTCTATGCCGCTCCTACCCTCAGCCCCAATGGTCTGCGCCTGGCCTGGATCGAGTGGGACCGGCCCCATCAACCTTGGACCAGCACCCGCCTGATGCTTGCTGAGCGCCTGGGCAACGGGACCTGGGGGGATCCCCGCTGCGTGGCGGGCGATGGCGAGCCAGAGTCACTGCAACAGCCGCGCTTCGACCAGCACGATCATCTGTATTGCCTCAGCGATCGCGGCGGTTTCTGGCAACCCTGGACCGAGTCGAGCGATGGTTTGCGGCCGTTGCCCAGCACCGCCGCGGACCATGCCCCGGCGCCTTGGCAACTGGGAAGTTGCACCTGGCTGCCCCTGGGCGGCGATGCCTGGTTTGGCAGCTGGACCGAGCAGGGTTTTGGCCGCCTCGGGCTGCGTCAGGACGACGGTTTCCAGCAGGACTTTAGCGGCAACTACAGCCGCTTCCGCAGCCTGGCGCTGGACCAGCACTACCTGTACTGCATCGCGGCTTCGCCTGTCAGCCCCTCGGCCGTTATCGCCATAGACCGCAAGACCCGGCAGGTCCAAGTCCTGGCGGGAGGGATTGCCCCTCTGCCGGCGGAACGCATCAGCCGCCCGCAGACCCTGTGCTACCCCAGCGGCGACGGCCAGGCCCACGGCTTCTTCTACCCGGCGATGAACGGTGTCAACCGGCCGCCCCTGGTGGTGTTCATCCACGGCGGCCCGACTTCGGCCTGTTACCCGATACTCGACCCGCGTATCCAGTTCTGGACCCAGCGCGGCTTTGCCGTGGCCGACCTGAACTACCGCGGCAGCACCGGATATGGCCGGGCCTATCGCCAGGCCCTGCACCTGCGCTGGGGCGAGGTGGATGTGCAAGACGCCTGCGCCGTGGTGGCCCACCTGGATGAGCAGGGGCTGATCGATCCGCAACAGGCATTCATACGCGGCGGCAGCTCGGGGGGCTACACCACCCTCTGCGCCCTAGCCTTCGCCAAGGTCTTCTGCGCCGGGGCCAGCCTCTACGGAGTCAGCGATCCGATCAGCCTGGCCCGCGCCACCCACAAGTTCGAAGGCGACTACCTGGACTGGCTGATCGGCGATCCTGAACGCGACAGCGAACGTTATCTGGCCCGTACTCCCCTGGCCCACGCCAGCAGCATCGGCGTGCCGGTGGTGTTTTTCCAGGGCGAGCAGGATGCGGTGGTGGTGCCCAAGCAGACCCGCGACATGCTCAAGGCGCTACAGGACCAGGGCATCGCCGCCGAGGCCCACTACTATCCCGATGAGCGCCACGGCTTTCGCAAGGCTAGCAACCAGGCCCACGCCCTGGAGCAGGAGTGGCGGTTTTACCGCCGAGTGCTGCAGGCACAGCACTGATCAGCTACTGCCCGTTCCCCTGGAACGGGCAGACCATCAGCGTTTGGCGATGATGTACACCGCATGCACGATCCCCGGAATGTAGCCGCACAGGGTCAGCAGGATGTTCAGCCAGAAAGCGCCGCCAAACCCCACTTGCAGGAAGACCCCCAGGGGCGGCAAGAGAATGGCGAAGATGATGCGGATCAAGTCCATGGGCAGCTCCTGATAACAATCGGCTCGAATGAGCCTTACCTGCAATCGACCTTGGCCATACGCCAGGGTTCAGAGCGATTCGAGGCCGCGCTGCCACTCGGGCGAGGATCTGGAGGCCATGTCCCTGCACCACGCTCAACAGCTTGATGGCCATGGCGCCCGTACAACGAGCCGGTACTTGAAGGAGGTTGCAAGAACAAAGAAGGGGTTTGAAAAAGCTGGAGATAAAAAAACGCCCCGTGCGAAAAATCGGACACGGGGCGATGCGTTATACCGCGAGACGGTTCAGGAAGTCAGTCAACGTAAGGTCGCATGTGGCCCGGAAAGGTAATCCAGCACCCGGAACAGCGTGGGTGCCAGACCACTGCAATGCGGGATTCCGGCGAGAATCGCCTGTTGATCCTCGACGCTATCGGGCTCGGCGCTGTGTTCAGCGCTCAGCCAACCGTTGGGGCGCGCCTGCAAAAGTGCCTCGATGCTGTGCAAGTCGCTCTGCAACAGGCATTGCAAGCCGATGGCCCGCTCCTGCCAGATAAAGCCCTGGTGATCGCAGGCCGCCGAGCGATAGAGCGGCAACGCGCCCTTGGGCAGATCGAAGCTTTCGCCGTGCCAATGAAAGGCCATCAGACGTTCCGGCAAGGCCAGCCCCAGAGGCGAGTCCTGGGCGTTGGGGTACTTTTCCACAGGCCACCAGCCAATCTCCCGCGCTGCACTGGGGCGAACCTGCGCTCCCAGCGCCTGCGCCAGAAGCTGGCCACCCAGGCCGATGCCCAGCACGCGCTTGCCGGCAGACAGGGCCTTGCGCAACAGGCGTTTTTCCGCAGCCAGCCACGGAGTCTGGGCCTCGTCGTGCACACTCATAGGCCCACCCAGAGCGATCAGCAGGTCGAAACTGTCGAGCCGCGGCAAACGTGCCTGGGCGTACAGATGGCAGATGTGCACGGCGCTCGCCCGCTCCAGCAGCCACTGGTTGATCCGCCCCGGTCCGGAGGCAGGCGAATGTTGCAGGATCAGTACACGCATCAGACGGCCACTCCCTTGCGACATTGCAATTGCGCCGTGCGCACCCGGGAAAAAGCCCGAGCCAGGCGCAGGAGCATTTCGTCGATATTGCCTTTGCTGACACTCAATGCCGGGGTAAAACGCAGGCAGTCCGGTTGCGGCGCGCTGAGCAGCAAGCCTTCATGCAAGGCGGCCTTGATCACCGCGTCGGCGGACTCATCCGCCAGGGTCATGCCCCACAACAAACCCTGCCCCCGCACTTGGCCCTGTGCATACCGGCTCGCCAGGCGGGTCAGTTCCTGCCCCAGGTACTGGCCGTTATGGCGCGCCTGCTGAAGAAAGCCATGCTCCTGCAAGCTGTCCAGAACCGCCAGGCCGGCCGAGGTCATCAGCGCATTGCCATGGTGAGTACCATCCAGCTCGCCCGACTCGAAACAGCAGGCCTTGCCCCGTGCCAGCAACGCCGCCAGTGGCACGCCACCGCCGAGCCCCTTGCCCAGAGCGATGATGTCGGCACGCACGCCATACAGCTGTTCGGCCAGCAGGGTGCCGCAGCGGCCGATGCCAGTCTGGACCTCATCGAGAATCAGCAGGATGCCCAGTTCACGGCACAGGCGCTCGACACCCTTGAGGTAATGCTCGGTCGCCGGAATGACACCAGCCTCACTCTGGATCGGCTCCAGCATGATCGCCACGGTTTGCGCATCCACCGCCGCGTGCAAAGCCGGCAGATCGTTGAACGGCACCTGGCTGAAACCCGGCAGCCCGGGGCCGAAACGATTGCCCGGAGCGCCGCTGCCAGCCGCCGACAACGCAGCAAAGCCACGACCATGGCAGCTCTGGCTGGCGGTGATGATGCCAGCCGCGCCGCCACGATGCAGTTGCCCCCATTTACGCGCCAGCTTGATTGCGGCCTCGCAAGCTTCAGTGCCGCTGCTCAGCAGGTAGGCCTGGTCGCTGCCGGTGCTGCGGCACAGGCGATCGGCCAGCTTGAGCATGCCACGGTTGTAGAACCCGGAACCCGGGTTGATCAGCGACTGCGCCTGCTCGGCAAGCGCGGCGACCAGGACCGACGGGCTGTGGCCAAGACTGTTGGCGGCCCCGGCCTGGGTGAAGTCCAGGTAAGTACGGTCTTCACTGTCCCACAGCCAAGAGCCCTGGCCGCGCACGAAGACCGGTTGGGGACGCTGCACACTGGGCATCAGGCACTCGCTGGAAAAGGCCGGGGCCGAAGCGTTTGCATAGGGCTCGGCGGCCAAATCTTCCAGGCTCGGCACAGTGCGGCGCAGGTTGAACAGATTCATGCCCGCAGGCCCTCCAGCGGCAGCCCCAGCAGGCGCGCGGACCAGTCTTCAACCCGGCCAGTACGCATGCGCTTGATAGCGATATCACGCCAGCGCGAGGAAAGCGCCGGGCAATCAATGAGGGTTTTCAAGCCAGCATGTTCCAGAGGTTCCTGGAAAAAACAGTGCAGGGCCCAGGCCACGGTGAGGCCGGGGTAACTGCGCTGAATCAGTTCAAAAGGTTCATCCGCTTGTACGAAACCTGGCTTGAGGACCCGGTAAAACCAGCCGCAACGACCATTGTCCTGGGCCTGTTGCGGCAGATTGGCCAGGCCCCAGCGATGGCTCAGGCGATAGCAGGGCGAACGCGGCTGGCTGACCTGCAATAGCGCACCGCCCCAGCGAAACAGATCGCCCAGGCACACCTGTTCTTCGGTGAGGCCATGGGTGGACAGGTTTTCACCGAAGGCCGGCGCGCACCAGGCGAACTGTGGGTAACGTTTGCGCCAGTGGTCATAGTGTTCAGCGGGGTAATGATGCAAGGCGCGCTCGGGACCGGTGTGAAAGCGCGGATCGCCGTGCTCATCGCTGCCCAGGCCTTGTGGCCACAACCAGAGTCGGTTGGCAACCGGGTACTTGTCAGTGTCGCTGACCAGACCCTGGCCGAGATTTTTTGCCTTGCCTATGTAAACACCATCGACGTAAACGGTATTCATCGCCCTTCGTGGCCCTGTAAGCCTTGTGAATAGGCGCTAGACTAGGCCCCTCCGGGGCTTCGGGCCATTTCGTTTTTTAAGCTTTTTCGATAAGAAATACTTATGGATTTTAAGCAACTGCGTTATTTCGTCGCGGTGTATGAAGAAGGTCATGTGGGACGTGCCGCCGAACGGCTGTCGATCTCGCAACCGGCGCTTTCCCAGCAGATCCGCCAGCTGGAACAGAACCTCGACGTCAGCCTGTTCGAGCGCAGCAGTAAACGCCTGTTGCCGACACTGGCGGCGCATACGCTGTACAACCACGCCCTGCCCCTGCTCGACGGCTTGCAACAGGCCCGCGAGGCCTTGCGCAACTTCAAGGGCCAGGCGCTGCGCACCTTGGCGATCGGCGTACTGCAAACCGTGCATACCAGCCTGGTGCCGCAGATGCTTGAGCGTGTACGCAAGGCCCAGCCCCATCTTGTGGTGCAGATCTATGAATTGACCGGCCTGGAGATCGAAAGACGCCTGCTCAATGGCTCGCTGGATATCGGCATCAGCTACTTGCCGCCACGCCAGCCAGGTCTGCATGGGGTACCGCTGTACGAAGATGAACTGACCCTGGTCATCCCGGAGCAGCATCCGCTGCGCGAGTTCAAAAAGGTCTCCATGAGCCAGGCAGCAGAGTTGCCGATGCTGTTGTTGGGAGAGGAGTTCCAGATCCGCCAGATCTGGCAGGCTCAACTGGCCAATCTGGGGCGGCGCCCGCAGGTGCAGGCGGAGCTGAACAACATGGCCGGGATTCTCGACAGCCTGCCCCATACACGGCTGGCCACCGTGCTTCCCGGGCGCTCCCAACAGCAGCACAGCAACAAGGAACTGTTGTGGAAACCGCTGAGCGAGCCCAGGGTGCCGCTAAAGGTGGGGTTGGTCTGCCGGGATCTGCAGCGTCAGCAAGGGACGCTGGAGCTGCTGCGCAGTTTGTTGGAAGACTCGATGAATGCGCAGGAACCGCGCCTGGGGGGAACTTCCGCCGTGGAGGTGCCGGGATAAGCCTGCCAAAATAAAAAACCCGGACAAAAGAAAACCCCGCCGAAGCGGGGCTTTGCAGACTGTTTCCCTGACATCCTTTTCACTCCACCATCCTGGCGGAATCCTACGTGTCCGTGTTGTTGCTTTGCGCTTCCTGCGCGACGTCCATGTGAAGTAGATTAGCTTCAGCCGTCATCTACCGATATGGACGATCAGCAGCACGTTATGTAAGAGATGACTTACAAACGCCCTTGCTGGTTAAAACTGCTCAGCCTGCAACAGGAACAGCGATTCGCTACCGGCCTTGACCGAGGCGCTAAGCGAGTGGATACGCGGCAGCAGGCGGGCGAAGTAGAACCGCGCCGTCCCCAGTTTGCTGGCATAGAAGTCGTCTTCCTGCTCCTTGCCCAACGCAGCCTTGGCCATCAGTGCCCACATGTAGGCGTAGGCGGTGTAGCCAAATACCTGCAGGTATTCCACCGACGCTGCCCCGATTTCGTTGGGGTTGCTGGCGGACCGGTCCAATACCCAGGCGGTCAGCTCATCCAGATTGTCCAGCGCCGCGTTCAGCGGGCGGATGAACTCCCCCCATTGCTCATCCGCCGTAGCGGTGAAATGGCGGATCTCGTCGGCGAACAGCTTATAGAACGCACCGCCGCTCCCGACGATCTTGCGTCCCACCAGATCCAGAGCCTGGATACCGTTGGTGCCCTCGTAGATTTGGGTAATCCGTACATCGCGCACCAGTTGTTCCTGGCCCCACTCACGGATATAGCCATGGCCGCCGAAGATCTGCTGGCCATGAACCGTGGTTTCCAGACCCAGGTCGGTCAGGAAAGCCTTGGCCACCGGGGTCAGCAATGCCACCAGGCTTTCTGCCCGCTTGCGGGTATCCGGATCTTCGCTGAACTTGGCGGTATCCAATTGCATCGCCACGTAGGTGGAAAATGCCCGGCCGCCTTCGTTTGCAGCCTTCATGGTCAGCAGCATGCGCCGCACATCCGGGTGCACAATGATCGGGTCGGCTACCTTGTCCTTGGCTTGCGGGCCGGTAGGCGAGCGGCTCTGCAGGCGATCACGGGCATATTCAATAGCGTTCTGGTAGGAACGCTCGCCAGTGGCCAGCCCCTGGATACCTACCCCCAAACGCTCGTAGTTCATCATGGTGAACATGGCCGCCAGGCCCTTGTTCGGTTCACCCACCAGGTAACCGATGGCCTGATCGAAGTTCATCACGCACGTGGCCGAAGCCTGGATGCCCATCTTGTGCTCGATCGAACCACAGGTCACCGGGTTGCGCTCGCCCAGGCTGCCATCGGCATTGACCATGAACTTGGGCACCAGGAACAGGGAAATACCCTTGGGACCAGCCGGCGCATCCGGCAGCTTGGCCAGCACCAGGTGAATGATGTTTTCCGTCAGGTCGTGCTCACCACCGGTAATGAAGATCTTGGTTCCGCTGATGGCATAGGAACCGTCGGCCCGAGGCTCGGCCTTGGTGCGGATAATCCCCAGATCGGTACCGGCATGGGGCTCGGTCAGGCACATGGAGCCTGCCCAGACACCGGCATACATGTTCGGCAGGTAGGTGGCTTTCAGCTCTTCGCTGGCATGGGCGTTGATCGACAGGCAGGCCCCGGCAGTCAGCATCGGGTACAGACCAAAGGCCAGGCTCGCGGAGTTGACCATTTCCTCGACCTGGGCCGATACCGCCTTGGGCATGCCCATGCCGCCGAATTCGGGATCGCCACCCACGCCGACCCAACCACCTTCGGCGTAGGTCTGATAGGCCTGTGGGAAACCTTCAGGGGTGGTCACCTCGGTGTTGTCCCAGTGGCAACCTTCCTCGTCGGCACCGCGACTCAGCGGAGCAATGCTTCTGGCGGTGACTTTGCCCGCTTCCTCCAGAATCGCCTCGACCGTCTCGACATCCACAGTCTCAGCCAGAGCCGGCAACTGGGCCCAGAGTTTGGCGACCTCGAAAACTTCATTGAGGACGAAGCGCATATCGCGCAAGGGCGCTTTGTAGTCAGCCATGGCAAACCTCGCAAGAACTAAAAAAGCGGGCCGAAACGGACCCATTTAGAAAACCAGAGTGTACCCGAACAACTTTTGCGACACATAGGGTCAACTAGTGACCTTTATGTAATTTTTAGTCACAGATATTCCCAAGCACGAAAAAACCCGCAGCAGCGGGCTTTGTTCGTGCCGCCCTAGCAGTTACAAGGCGAACAACTGCGCGGGAAGCTTCATCAGGCAATCACTGCCGGCCTCGATGGCCGCCCGATGAGCCCCCGTACGGGGCAGCAGGCGCTTGAAATAGAACTCGCAGGTGATCAGCTTGGCGGTGGCGAAGTCCTGGTCGCCCTGCCCGGCGTCCAGTTGCTGCTGGGCGACCAGAGCCATGCGCAACCAGAAATAGGCCAGGACGATGTAGCCGCTGTACATCAGGTAATCCAAGGCCGCGGCCCCCACTTCGTCGGGGTTGTTCATGGCTGCCATGCCGACCTTGGTGGTCAACTCGCCCCACTGACGGTTCAAGGCATCGAGTTGCGCGACATAAGCCTGGAGCTGCGGATGCTCGGCATGCGCGCTGCAGAACTTGTGCACAATCCGGGTAAAGCCCAGCAGCAGCTTGCCCTGGCTGCCCAGCACCTTGCGGCCCAGCAGGTCCAGGGCCTGGATGCCATTGGTACCTTCATAGATCGGCGCAATGCGGCAATCACGTACCAACTGCTCCATGCCCCATTCGCGAATAAACCCATGACCGCCGAACACCTGCATGCCGTGGTTGGTCACTTCCAGCCCGGTCTCGGTCATGAAGGCCTTGCAGATCGGGGTGAGGAACGCCAGGAGGTTCTCGGCGTCCTGGCGCTGGGCTTCATCGCGGCTCAGATGCGCCACATCCAGCAACTGGGCGGTGAAGTAGGCCAGGGCCCGGTTGCCTTCGTTGAACGCCTTCATGGTCAGCAGCATGCGCCGCACATCAGGGTGGACGATGATCGGGTCCGCCGCCTTGTCCGGAGACTTGGGGCCGGTCAGCGACCGCATCTGCAAACGATCGTTGGCGTATCTGATCGCCCCCTGGAAGCTGGTTTCACCCAGACACAGGCCCTGCATTCCGGTCCCCAGGCGGGCGTGGTTCATCATGGTGAACATGCAGTTCAGGCCTTTGTTGGCCTGACCAATCAGAAAGCCCCTGGCACCGTCGAAGTTCAGTACACAGGTCGCGGACGCCTTGATCCCCATCTTGTGCTCGATGGAGCCGCAGCTCACGCCATTGCGCTCGCCGGCCTCACCTGCCGCATCCGGCAGGAACTTGGGCACGATGAACAGCGAAATACCCTTGGTTCCGGCCGGCGCGTCCGGCAGCTTGGCCAACACCAGGTGAACGATGTTCTCGCTCATGTCGTGCTCGCCGGCGGAGATGAAGATCTTGCTCCCCGTCACCGCATAGCTGCCGTCTGCCTGGGGCACCGCGCGAGTCTTGATGATGCCAAGATCAGTGCCGCAATGGGCTTCGGTCAGGCACATGGTGCCGGTCCATTGCCCGGCGGTGAGCTTGCCCAGGTACAACTGCTTCTGTTCCGCGCTGCCGTGGGCATGAATAGCCGACATGGCACCGTGGGTCAGGCCCGGGTACATGCCCCAGGAGGTGTTGCTGGAGCCCACCATCTCGCTGATCACCAGCCCCAGCGAGTGGGGCAGTCCCTGGCCGCCATAGGCCGGATCGGCGGCCAACCCGTGCCAGCCGCCTTCAACGTACTGGGCGAAGGCCTGCTTGAAGCCCTTGGGCGTGGTGACCACGCCGTTATCAAAGTGGCAACCTTCCTCGTCACCGGAACGGTTCAACGGGGCCAGGACGTTTTCGCAGAATTTCGCGCCTTCCTCGAGGATGGCACTGACCATGTCCGGGCTGGCGTCAGTGGCCCCCAACGCCGCGTAACTGGCATGAAAGTCGAAGACGTGATCGATCAGAAAGCGCATGTCGCGCAAGGGGGCTTGATACTCGGGCATGGTGGTTTCTCCGGCAGCAGATCAGACCAACCTACTGCCGCCGCCCTCAGCCTGCCAATGACTGTGCAGGCGCTGAATGCGCCATCATCACTCAACCCGCAGCTGTATCCATGCGCACCGCACCGCGGCGGTTCTGTCCGAATGCAATGACACAGTTACGCCCCGCCCCCTTGGCGCTGTAGAGCGCCTGGTCTGCAGCCTTGAGCACTTCCTCCGGAGTCCGGTGCTCTGCCAGCCGCTCGGCGACGCCGATACTGATGGTCACCGAGACACTGGACGCGGCAGCGACACCGCGACGCTGGCGACCCTGCTGGTCGTCCTGAGGGCGGTTGTCCTGATTACGCAGTTGAATGTTGTAGGTGGCGATGATCTCGCGAATCATCTCCAGGTGCGGCATGCATTCGTCCATGGTCTTGCCGGCGAACACCACGGCAAACTCCTCGCCTCCGTAACGGTAGGCCCGGCCGCCCCCGGTGACTTTCGAGAGCTTGCTGGCCACCAGGCGCAACACCTGGTCGCCCACATCGTGCCCGTGGGTGTCATTGAATTTCTTGAAGTGATCGACGTCGGTCATCGCCAGCACATAGTTGCGCCCCAGGCGCTGCATGCGCTCGTTAAGCGCCCGACGCCCCGGCAGGCCGGTCAGCTCGTCGCGGAACGCCATCTGGTAAGCCTCGTGGGCGACAGCAGCAGCGATCATCAGCATCACCTGGCTGCACATGATGTTCAGGGTGAACGGCAGGATGAAGGTCTTGGGCAGCATCCAGAACAGCCCCAGAAGCCCCACCAGCTGCGCCGCGTGCAGCGGACGCGGGCTGCGCCAGTACTGGATCGCCAGCAGCAGGAAGGCTGCGAAGAACACTGGATACGACAACTGGATCAAACTCATCCAACTGCCATGCAGGGCCGGCCAGCGGATCTCCGCCAACCAGTTAAGCAGAGCCTGCGGGTAACTCTGCTCGAGCCCCAGAGCCACACTGCCGAAGGCCAGCAGCACGGCAAAACGCGCCACCATGTCCTGGAACAGGTGCGTGCGCTCCTGCCAGGCAGCGAACAGGCCGAACAACAGCGGCAGCAACAGGCAGCAGAGATGGAACACCACCGCCGCGTCTTCCCGGACCCTGCCGTTGTCCCGGTAATAGTCGGTCTGGGTGTCCAGCAGGAAATAGGCGATGTACACGGTGACCATCAAGAACAGTTCGCGCTGGCGCCGATACACCGCACAATACGCCCCGCCCAGCAACAGCACCAAGGTTGGCAGCACGTTGAACAGCGAGGTGAAGAAGACGTTGAGGTCCTTGACGTAGGCGGCCGCCAGCCCCGCAAGCAGAAGCAGTAAAGACGGTACAAAGTGACTGAAACGTACAGCGAAAGAACGCGGCAAGGGTAAAACTCCGACCCGGCTGATCAATGAATGGCATTGTGCCTTCATTTGTTGAAGTTAAGCACACGCGGTGTGATGGACATCACATTGCCATCTCTTTAACGGCAGGAAATCGCTTCTGCTTAGCGATTTAGTCGGGAATTTTCATGAAGATTCTGCGGGCATAAAAAAACCGCTCGCCCCAAGGGGCGAACGGCTTTTCGAACCACTGCGGTCGGGCTTAGTAAGCCAGGCCGAAGTCTTCTTCCTTCATGTCCATCAGGTTGTTGGCACCCGAAAGCATGGTTGCAACGTGAGTGCGGGTACGCGGCAGGATGCGCTGGAAGTAGAAACGCGCAGTCTGCAGCTTGGCGGTGTAGAACGCCTCTTCGGTGGTGCCGGCTGCCAGCTTTTCTGCCGCCAGGCGTGCCATGTCGGCCCAGAAGTAGGCCAGGCAGGCATAACCGGAGTACATCAGGTAGTCCACGGAGGCCGCGCCGACTTCTTCGCGATCTTTCATGGCAGCCATACCGACCTTCATGGTCAGCTCGCCCCATTCTTTGTTCAGTGCAGCCAGGGGTGCGACGAATTCCTTGACGGCTTCGTTGCCTTCGTTGTTCTGGCAGAACTTGTGGACGATCTTGGTAAAGCCTTTCAGAGCCTCGCCCTGAGTCATCAGCACTTTACGGCCCAGCAGGTCGAGTGCCTGGATACCGGTGGTGCCTTCGTACAGCATCGAGATACGGCTGTCGCGAACGTTCTGCTCCATGCCCCACTCGGCGATGAAGCCGTGGCCGCCATAGATCTGCACACCGTGGTTGGCGGATTCAAAACCAACTTCAGTCATGAACGCCTTGGCGATCGGAGTCATGAACGCCAGCAGTGCGTCGGCTTTCTTCTTCTCTTCTTCATCCACACCGTACTTGACGATATCGACCTGCTTGGCAGTGAAGTAGACCATTGCCCGGTTGCCTTCGGCGAAGGCCTTCATGGTCAGCAGCATGCGGCGCACGTCAGGGTGCACGATGATCGGGTCGGCAGCCTTGTCCGGCGCTTTCGGGCCAGTCAGGGAGCGCATTTGCAGGCGATCGCGAGCGTACTTCAGGCCGCCCTGGAAGCCGATTTCGGCATGGGCCAGGCCTTGCAGAGCGGTACCCAGGCGCGCGGTGTTCATGAAGGTGAACATGCAGTTCAGGCCTTTGTTCGCCGGGCCGATGAGGAAACCGGTGGCCGCGTCGAAGTTCATCACGCAGGTGGCGTTACCGTGGATCCCCATCTTGTGCTCCAGGGAACCACAGCTCACGGCGTTGCGCTGACCTACGCTGCCATCAGCGTTAGGCAGGAACTTGGGCACGATGAACAGCGAAATACCCTTGGTACCGGCCGGTGCGTCCGGCAGGCGGGCCAGAACGATGTGGACGATGTTGTCGGCCATATCGTGTTCACCGGCAGAGATGAAGATCTTGGTGCCAGTGACTTTGTAGGAACCATCGGCCTGAGGTTCGGCCTTGGTGCGCAGCATGCCCAGGTCGGTGCCGCAGTGCGGCTCGGTCAGGCACATGGTGCCGGTCCATTCGCCGGACACCAGCTTGGTCAGGTAGGCCTCTTGCTGCTCGGCAGTACCGTGCTCGGAAATGGTGTTCATCGCGCCATGGGACAGGCCAGGGTACATGCCCCACGACCAGTTGGCTTCGCCAACCATTTCGCTGACCGCCAGGCCCAGGGATTCAGGCAGGCCCTGACCACCGTGCTCAACGTCGTGAGCCAGGCTTGGCCAGCCGCCTTCGACGAATTGCTTGTAGGCTTCCTTGAAGCCGGCAGGGGTCTTAACGCCGGATTCACTCCAGGTGCAACCTTCCAGGTCGCCCACACGGTTCAGCGGAGCCAGCACCTGCTCACAAAACTTGGCACCTTCCTCGAGAATGGCGTCAACCATGTCCGGAGTGGCGTCCTGGCAAGCCGGGAGGCTCTGATAATGCGCCTCATAGCCGAGCAGCTCGTCACGAACGAAGCGAATATCACGCAAGGGGGCCTTGTAGTCAGGCATAGCGATAAACCTCTGCTGATGTAACCGGGAATGAACAACCGCGTTGAGTTTTTATAGCGGTCAAACAGTTGTTTGAAACATACGTTTACGCCCAAATCTTGTCAAGCGTCGCGCCAATGCCTTTCGTCATCGAAACAAAATGCATACGCAGGCGAACACCCACGGCACTGCCATGAAGTGTAGGAGCCGACGCACCGGTAATCAGTCAGGGAAAGGAATCAGCGAGAGCCGCTATCAGCAGAAAAGGCATGAAAAAGCCCGGTCTCTATGGGAGGCCGGGCTTTTGCAGAGGGTAATCAGGCGTAGGTATCGATCAGGGTGCCGAGGACTTCATCCGAGGCCTTGGCGACATTGACGCCCAGTTCTGCCTGGATCTTGCCCATGGACATCTCCACCATGCTGCTGGCCAGATCCGATTCCTGGCTGCGATCCACAGCGCGCAGGCGGTCAACCTGAACATCCGACGACTGGCTGCCGGCAGAGCGTTCAACTGCAGTGCTGGCAATCTGGCCGGCGGCTTGATCGACGCGATTCTGACCGGTCTGGATAGCGTTCAGCCCGGCGTAGAAAGCGGTGTTCCCGGAGATTTGCATGGGAGAACTCGACCTTGAGAATGAGTGACAGGTGTCATTGAAGCAGACCCGTCAAGAAAACACCCGTCAAAAACACTAATGGCAATATGCCCTGCAATAGGCAAAATCTAGTCCAGCAGATCCAGTTGCAAATGCTCGGCCACCGCCTCGGCGCTGGCCGGCTTGAGTTTCGGCACCCTGCCCAGGCACGGGGCCGGCAAGCGTTCGGCCAGGGTTGCGAGGTTTTCCTCCAGACGAGAGGTCTTTGGATCGATGATATTGGCCACCCACCCCGCCAGTTGCAGGCCGTCCTGAGCGATGGCTTCGGCCGTCAGCAACGCATGATTGATGCAACCCAGACGCACGCCCACCACCAGGATTACCGGCAACCCCAGCGCCATGGCCAGATCCGACAGATTGTCCTGGTCTGCCAGGGGTACCCGCCAACCACCCGCGCCTTCGATCAGCGTGAAGTCCGCGCCCTTGGCCAGCAGATGGCGCATGGGCGTCAATAGCGACTGCACGGTCAGCGCAACCCCGGCCTCTCGCGCTGCCAGATGAGGGGCGATGGCCGGTTCGAAGGCAACCGGATTCACTTCTGCATAGGCCAACGGCAACGAAGACTGCGCCTGCAATGCCAGGGCATCGGCGTTACGCAGGCCCTTGGCCGTCAGCTCGCAACCCGAAGCCACCGGCTTGCCCGCAGCAGTACTCAGGCCGGCCAGACGCGCCGCATGCAGCAAGCCGGCCGCAATGGTGGTTTTCCCCACATCGGTATCGGTACCCGTAATGAAGTAGGCAGGGCTCATAGCGGTTTCTCCAGCACGGCATAGACCACTTGATAAGTCGCCGGCAGGCCCTTGGCCTGTCGGAAACCCTCGTAGGCATCGATCAACCCGGCGATCCGCGCCCGTCCGGTCAAGCCGCCCGGGCGTCCGGGATTAAGGTTGTGCGCGCCCAGGGCTTTCAACTCATGGGTCAGGCTGCGCACATCCGGGTAATACAGGACATGGGGCGCCTTTTCCAGACTGCGCACTTGCAAGCCACTGGCTTCACACAGCTGTCGATAACGTTCGAACTCACGGAAGCGATTGACGTGAACCTGGCCATCGACCTGCGCCCAACTATCGCGCAGTTCCTGCAAAGTACCCACGCACAGGCTGGCAAAAGCCAGCACGCCGCCCGGCTTGAGCACCCGCATCGCTTCACTGAGCACGGCAGAGAAATCGTCGCACCACTGCACCGCCAGGCTGGAGAAGATCAATTGGCAACTGTCGCCTTGCAACGGCAGGCGTTCAGCGTCCCCGGCGATGAAATGGTCCGCGCCACCCAAAGGCCGGGCGTGATTGAGCATGCCCTCGGCAATATCCAGGGCCAGCCCCTGGGCAGCACGGAAACGCTGCCCCAGCACCCGGCTGAAATGCCCGGTGCCGCAGCCCAGGTCCAGCCAGCACCGTGGCTCAAGGCCCGGGGGCAGACGGCTGAGCAATTGTTGCCCGACCGCGCGCTGCAGCTCCGCGACACTGTCGTAGCTGGCCGCCGCGCGGGAGAACGAAGCCGCGACCTGGCGCTTGTCAGGCAGGCGACCGGGAAAGGCAGTCAGAGAAAGGTCAGTCATCACCGGACTCATGCAAGAAAGCCTGGATCGCTCCCGCCACTCCATGGGGGTCCTCCAGGAGAAATCCGTGGCTGGCGTGTTCAATCAGGCCAACTTCAATATCCGGCAGCAAGGCCAGCAATTCACCGGCCGCCTCGGCAGGCACCAGAGCATCGAGCCCGGCAAACAAGTGCAACTGCGGCCCGCGAAAGCCTTGCAAGGCTTCGCGGGTATCCAACTGCGCCAGCAACTCCAGCCCGGCCATCAGCACCGCCGGCGCCGTGGTCGGCGCGCCGCTCAGGAGCAACCGCGACAGGCCTCGCGTGTCCGCGGCGCCCTGGGCGCAGAGCAAGGCAAAACGCTTGAGGGTGGTTCGCGGATCGGCCGCGCAGCCGGCCAGGAAACCGTCGAAGGTTTCCCCGGCCATGGCACTGGCCCATTGTTCATGGGCGACAAAACTGGGATTGCTGGCCAGGGTCAGCAGGCCGCAGCAGCGCTCACCACGGCGCGCCGCCAGTTCCGACGCCAGCATGCCGCCGAGGGACCAGCCACCCAGCCAGGCATTGTCCGGCACGGCGTCATCGAGTTCGTCCAGCCAGTCCTGCGGGTCGCTGGAGGTCAACTCCGGCAAGGGCTCGATCTCCACCCGCAAGTGTTCATCCAGCCCCTGCAAGGCCGCCGCCAGAGGTTCCAGCGGCGACACGCCCAAGCCCCAGCCCGGCAACAGAATCAGTCGATCACGCATGGCTCGGCTCCGCTTGCAGTTCACTGAAACAGTCTGCCAACGCGCTTAACAATAGCTGCACCTGGGCCTCGCTGTGGGCCGCGGACAAGGTCACCCGCAGCCGCGCGCTGCCGGCCGGCACGGTAGGCGGGCGAATGGCGCTGACCATGACTCCCCGTTCACGCAACATCTGCGACAGGCGCACGGCCCGAGCACTGTCGCCCACCAGGATCGGCTGGATCGGGGTGAAACTGTCCATCAGCTGCAGGCCGATCTGCTCGGCGCCCTGGCGGAATTGACGGATCAAGGTCGCCAGGTGCTCGCGCCGCCAATGCTCGCTGCGCAGCAGCTCCAGGCTTTTCAGGGTGGCGCAGGCCAGGGCTGGCGGCTGGCTGGTGGTGTAGATATAAGGCCGGGCAAACTGGATCAGGCTCTCGATCAGATCCTCGCTGCCGGCGACAAAGGCCCCGGCGGTGCCGAAAGCCTTGCCCAGGGTGCCCACCAGTACCGGCACCTCATCCAGCCCCAGGCCGAAATGCTCCACCAGCCCGCCGCCATTGGCCCCCAGCGGCCCGAAACCATGGGCATCGTCCACCATCAGCCAGGCGCCACGGGCCTTGGTTGCCCGAGCCAGGGCCGGCAGGTCGGCGACATCGCCGTCCATGCTGAACACCCCATCGGTGACCACCAGGGTATTGCCGGTGGCCTTTTCCAGACGCTTGGCCAGGCTGTGCGCATCGTTGTGCAGATAGCGGTTGAAGCGCGCACCGGAAAGCAGCCCCGCATCAAGCAGCGACGCGTGGTTGAGACGATCCTCCAGCACCGTATCGCCCTGCCCCACCAGCGCCGTCACCGCCCCCAGGTTGGCCATGTAGCCGGTGGTAAACAACAGCGCCCGAGGGCGGCCAGTGAGTTCGGCCAGCGCCTCTTCCAGGGCGTGATGGGGCGTGCTGTGGCCGATCACCAGATGGGAAGCACCACCGCCCACGCCCCAGCGGCTGGCACCGGAGCGCCAGGCTTCGATCACTTGCGGATGGTTGGCTAGGCCCAGGTAGTCGTTGTTACAAAAGGCCAGCAATGGCTGACCGTCGACCACCACTTGCGGCCCCTGGGGGCTCTGCAGCAGCGGGCGCTGGCGATAGAGGTGTTCGGCACGGCGGGCAGCAAGGCGCGCGGAGAGATCAAAAGACATGCAGGCCTCGATATTGGCTTACGGACAGTTCATCGCCAGGAGCTGGCTTGCCGGCGAAGCAGGCGACGCGAAATCCATGAGGCTCGCGAGATTCGCCGGCAAACCGGCTCCTACGGCAGAAGGTCAGACGGCGGCGTTGTAGAACTGCTCGCTGCTTTTCTGCTCCACCAGGGCCTGTTCGATGGCGGCCTGGTGCACCTCGTCGGCGTGTTCTTCGCGGGCTTCGGGCTGGATGCCCAGGCGCGCGAACAACTGCATGTCCTTGTCGGCCTGCGGGTTGGCGGTGGTCAGCAACTTGTCGCCATAGAAAATCGAGTTGGCGCCGGCGAAGAACGCCAGGGCCTGCATCTGCTCATTCATCGCCTCACGGCCGGCCGATAGCCGCACATGGGATTGCGGCATGAGAATCCGCGCCACCGCGAGCATGCGGATAAAGTCGAAGGGGTCTACCTCTTCGGCATTTTCCAGCGGCGTACCCGCCACCTTCACCAGCATGTTGATCGGCACCGACTCCGGATGCTCCGGCAGGTTGGCCAGCTGGATCAGCAGGCCGGCGCGGTCATCCAGGGATTCGCCCATGCCGAGAATGCCGCCGGAACAGATCTTCATGCCCGCGTCACGCACATAGGCCAGGGTCTGCAGGCGCTCGCTGTAGGTGCGGGTGGTGATGATGTTGCCGTAGAACTCCGGCGAGGTATCGAGGTTGTGGTTGTAGTAGTCCAGGCCGGCCTTGGCCAGCGCCTCGGTCTGGTCCTGATCGAGACGGCCCAGGGTCATGCAGGTTTCCAGGCCCATGGCCTTCACGCCTTTGACCATCTCCAGCACATAGGGCATGTCCTTGGCCGAAGGGTGCTTCCAGGCCGCGCCCATGCAGAAACGGGTAGAACCGATGGCCTTGGCCCGGGCGGCCTCTTCCAGGACCTTCTGCACCTCAAGGAGCTTTTCCTTTTCCAGGCCGGTGTTGTAGTGACCGGACTGCGGACAATATTTGCAATCTTCCGGGCAGGCGCCGGTCTTGATCGACAGCAGCGTGGAAACCTGGACCCGATTGGAGTCGAAATGCGCGCGGTGCACCGTCTGCGCCTGGAACAGCAAGTCATTGAACGGCTGGACGAACAGGGCTTTGACTTCAGCCAAAGTCCAATCATGACGCAGGGTGGCGGTGGTGCTGGCGCTCATGGGCGATTCCTTGATTATGCTTGGCAAGCGGTGCGGGACAGGAAAGCCCACAGCCGCGACACGGATGTTCGGCATATTTAAGGAAGAGTCATGCACTGTCAACCCAGATACAAAGGACCGGTTTACATCTGGCTAAAAAACAATCAGGCATGTTTATTGTGTGACGAACCCAGCGATTCGGCCCTGGCCCTGTGTGCTCCCTGCCTGGACGAGCTGCCCTGGCTCGGCGCCCAGTGTTCAGTCTGCGCCCTGCCCCTGCCTGGGCCCGGCCTCACCTGTGGCCAGTGCCTGCAAGAGCCGCCGGCGTTTCAGCGGGTGATCGCACCCTGGCGCTACGATTTCCCGGTGGACAGCCTGATCAGTCGTTTCAAGCACCATGAGAAATGGCCTTTTGGCCGGCTGATGGCCGAACTTCTCGGCCAGTTCCTCCACTATCGCTTCGATGAAGGCCTGCCACGGCCTGATTGCCTGCTGCCGGTGCCACTGTCCCGCAGGCGGCTGCGCCAGCGCGGCTTCAATCAGGCAGGCATGCTGGCCCAGTGGCTGGGCGCTTCGTTGCAATTGGTGGTGCAACCCAAGCTCCTCCTGCGCACCCAAGACACCCCCGCCCAGCAGGGCCTGGATGCCCGGGCCCGCCAGCGCAACCTGCGCCAGGCCTTCGCCCTAGCAGATCAGGCCCAGGTTGCAGGACGACACCTGGCCCTGGTGGACGATGTCCTGACCACCGGAGCCACCGCCCAGGCCCTGGCCCGTTTGCTGATCAACGCCGGTGCCCGTCGGGTGGATATCTACTGCCTGGCCAGGACCCCAAGCCCCGGCACCGGCGACTGACTTGACTCTCGTCGCCCAAGCCGCAAACTCCCAGTCCACCCCCAGTGTTCAAAGCGCCCCCCGCCATGTCCTTGCCCACTCTGTTGACCCAGCACATCGTCCGCCGCCCGCAACGCATTGCCTTGCTGCAACACATCGCCGAACAAGGCTCCATCACCCGCGCGGCAAAAAGCGCCGGCCTGAGCTACAAGGCAGCCTGGGATGCCATCGACGAACTGAACAACCTGGCCCAGAGCCCGCTGGTGGAGCGCAGCGTCGGCGGCAAGGGCGGCGGCGGCGCCAAGCTGTCCGCCGAGGGCGAGCGGGTGCTGCGTCTTTACCAGCGCCTGCAAGCTCTGCAGGCCCAGGTACTGGAAGCGGCGGAAGACACCAGCGACCTCGACTTGCTCAGCCGCCTGATGCTGCGCACCAGCGCGCGCAATCAGTTGCATGGCAAGGTCCGGGCTGTCGAAAGCCAGGGCTGCAACGACCTGATCGTCCTGGAACTGCCCGAGGGCCTGCAACTCCAGGCGCAGATCACCCACGACAGCACCCTGCGCCTGGAACTGCTGCCGGGGACCGAAGTGGTGGCACTGATCAAGGCTGGCTGGCTGGACGTACAAGCTGCGGGCGCCCAAGTAACAACTGGACACAATTGCCTGAGGGGCACGATCGAGCAGATTCTCGACGCCGAGGACGGCCCCTGCGAGGTGCGAATTGCCCTGCCCAATGGTCAGACCTTGTGCGCCCTGGCCGAGCCGTTGCTGCTCAAGACCCTGGAGTTGAAGGAATCCTCGACCGTCCAGGTGCAGTTCTCACCGTCCCACGTGCTGATCGGAACCCCGCTCTGACCAAGGCTCCACCGCCATTTCACTGCAACATATTCGTCATGGGGGCTCATTAAGGTGGCTGCAAAAACCTGCAGGGAGCCTGATATGAGCCTGTTACTAGAAGAAGACCAACCCACCGACCTGGAACAGATGGTCGGCCTCAGCCGCCGCGGTTTCATCGGTGCCGGCGCCCTGTGCGGTGCAGCGCTGTTCCTGGGCGGCAACCTGTTGAGCCGCAGCGCCCTGGCCGCCAGCGTCAGCGCCGGCACCAGCCAGTTGCTGGGCTTTGCCGGCATCCCTGCCGCCACCAGCGACAGCATCACGTTGCCACCTGGCTACAAGTCCTCGGTACTGATCAGTTGGGGCCAGCCACTGGCCAAGAACGGCCCGGCCTTCGACCCCAGCGGCAATGGCACCGCCCGGGCCCAGGAAGTGCAGTTTGGCGACAACAACGACGGCATGAGCCTGTTCGCCTTCCCGGACGACCGCCACCGCGCGCTGATGGCCATCAATAACGAATACACCAACTACCGCTACCTCTACCCCCATGGCGGCTTGCCGCAATCCGCCGAAGACGTGCGCAAGGCCCAGGCCAGCGAAGGCGTGTCGGTGATTGAAGTGCAGCGCAAGAATGGCCAGTGGCAGTTCGTCCAGGGCTCACGCTACAACCGACGGATCCACGGCAACACGCCGATCCGCCTGAGTGGCCCCGCAGCCGGTCACGATCTGCTCAAGACCAGCGCCGACCCCAAGGGCAGGAAAGTCCTCGGCACCTTCCAGAACTGCGCCAACGGCAAGACCCCATGGGGCACCTACCTGACCTGCGAAGAGAACTTCACCGACTGCTTCGGCAGCAGCAACGCCGAGCAGAAATTCGACGCCGCGCAGAAGCGCTACGGCGCCGTGGTGGCCAGCAAGGAGATCAACTGGCACCTGCACGATCCGCGGTTCGACCTGGCGAAGAACCCCAACGAACTCAACCGTCACGGCTGGGTGGTGGAAATCGATCCGTTCGACCCGCAATCGACCCCGGTCAAGCGCACCGCCCTGGGTCGCTTCAAGCACGAAAACGCCGCCCTGGCCGAAACCTGCGACGGCCGCGCCGTGGTCTACATGGGCGACGACGAGCGTGGCGAATTCATCTACAAGTTCATCAGCCGCGACAAGATCAACCACCGCAACCCCAAGGCCAACCGCGACCTGCTGGACCACGGCACCCTGTACGTGGCGCGCTTCGATGCCGGCGACGGCAACCCGGACCACCCCAAGGGCCAGGGCCAGTGGATCGAGCTGACCCACGGCAAGAACGGCATCGACGCCAGCAGCGGCTTCGCCGACCAGGCCCAGGTGCTGATCCAGGCTCGCCTGGCCGCCAGCGTGGTCCAGGCCACGCGCATGGACCGCCCGGAATGGATAGTGGTCAGCCCCAAGGACGGCCAGGTCTATTGCACCCTGACCAACAACTCCAAGCGTGGCGAGGACGGCCAGCCGGTAGGCGGCCCCAACCCGCGGGAGAAGAACGTCTACGGGCAGATCCTGCGCTGGCGCACCGGCGGCGACGACCATGGTGCCATGAGTTTTTCCTGGGACCTGTTCGTAGTGGCCGGCAACCCGGGGGTGCACGCCGGCCAACCCAAGGGTGGGTCGTCCAACATCACCCCGCAGAACATGTTCAACAGCCCCGACGGGCTGGGTTTCGACAAGGCCGGGCGCCTGTGGATCCTCACCGACGGCGACTACAGCAACAGCGGCGACTTCGCCGGCATGGGCAACAACCAGATGCTCTGCGCCGACCCGGACAGCGGTGAGATCCGCCGTTTCATGGTCGGGCCGGTGGGTTGCGAAGTCACCGGCATCGCCTTCGCCCCGGACCAGAAGACCCTGTTCGTGGGTATCCAGCACCCTGGGGAAAACGGCGGTTCGACCTTCCCCGAACACCTGCCCAACGGCAAGCCACGCTCCTCGGTCATGGTCATCACCCGGGAAGACGGCGGCGTCATCGGCGCCTGACCCCGCCTCGCGCCCGGCCGGCTTCTGCACCCGCAGGAACCGGCTGGGCGGCGAACCCGACGCACGGCCGAACCACCGGCAAACCCTCCCCCGCTGGCTCCCCGTCTGCGTTACCATGCTTGGCCGGACGCGGCAGCCTGCTGCGCGCAGGAGTAAGCATGTCGCACCCGTTTGAAACACTGACCCCCGATCTGGTCCTGGACGCCGTTGAAAGCATCGGCTTTCTCAGCGACGCCCGCGTGCTGGCGCTCAACAGCTACGAAAATCGCGTCTATCAAGTCGGTATCGACGAAAGCGAGCCACTGATCGCCAAGTTCTACCGGCCCCAGCGCTGGACCAACGAAGCGATCCTGGAAGAACACCGCTTCACCTTCGAACTCGCCGAATGCGACGTGCCGGTGGTGGCGCCGATCATTCATGACGGCGCCAGCCTGTTCGAACACGCGGGCTTTCGTTTCGCCCTGTTTCCCCGCCGCGGCGGCCGCGCCCCGGAGCCAGGCAACCTGGACCAGCTCTACCGTCTCGGCCAGTTGTTGGGCCGCCTGCACGCGGTGGGTGCCACCCGCCCGTTCGAACACCGCGAAGCCCTGGGGGTGAAGAACTTCGGTCACGATTCCCTGGCAACCCTGCTGCAGGGCAACTTCATCCCCAAGAGCCTGCTGCCAGCCTACGAGTCGGTGGCCCGGGACCTGCTCAAGCGGGTGGAAGAGGTCTACCAGGCCACGCCACACCAGAACATCCGGATGCACGGCGACTGCCACCCCGGCAACATGATGTGCCGCGACGAGATGTTCCATATCGTCGACCTGGATGACTGCCGCATGGGCCCGGCGGTGCAGGACCTGTGGATGATGCTCGCCGGCGACCGCCAGGAATGCCTGGGCCAGTTGTCCGAGTTGATGGATGGCTACAGCGAGTTCCATGATTTCGACCCGCGGGAGCTGGCCCTGATCGAACCACTGCGAGCCTTGCGCCTGATGCACTACAGCGCCTGGCTGGCACGACGCTGGGACGACCCGGCGTTCCCCCACAGTTTCCCCTGGTTCGGCAGCGAGCGTTATTGGGGCGATCAGGTGCTGGCCTTGCGCGAACAGCTGGCGGCCCTCAACGAAGAACCCCTCAAGCTGTTCTGACCCGGCCTGCAGGAGCCGGCTTGCCAGCGAAGGGGACCCGAGAAATCGCCTTCGCCGACAAGCCGGTACCCACACAAGGGCGCCAGCCGTAGGAGCTGGCTTGCCAGCGAAAGGGCCCGAGAGATTGCCCTCGTCGGCAAGCCGGCGTCCACAGTGGGCGGCGGGGTAAAAGTCAGGACAGGTCTAGACAATTGTCCTTACAATTGCGGCTTTGTTAGCTGCCTAAGCAAGGATTCTGCATGCAAGCCGCCAACCCGCGCCGCGGGTACATCCTGGGTCTGACCGCCTACATCATCTGGGGTCTGTTCCCGCTCTATTTCAAAGCTATCGCCAGCGTTCCCGCGGTCGAGATCATCATCCACCGGGTGCTCTGGTCGGCGCTGTTCGGCGCCCTGCTGCTGATGGTGTGGAAGCACCCCGGCTGGTGGCGCGAACTGCGGGACAACCCCAGGCGCCTGGCGATCCTGGCCCTGAGCGGTACCCTGATCGCCGCCAACTGGCTGACCTACGTCTGGTCGGTAAACAACGGGCGCATGCTCGAAGCCAGCCTGGGCTACTACATCAACCCACTGGTCAACGTGCTGCTGGGCATGCTGATTCTTGGCGAACGCCTGCGGCGCATGCAGTGGCTGGCGGTAATCCTGGCGGCGGTGGGCGTGGCCCAGCAAGTGTGGCAGGTAGGCAGCCTGCCCTGGGTCTCGCTGATGCTGGCGCTGAGCTTCGGCTTCTACGGGCTGATCCGCAAGCAGGCGCCGGTCAAGGCCCTGCCCGGCCTGGTGGTGGAAACCTGGATGCTGGTGCCCATCGCTCTGGGTTGGCTGCTGCTGCACCCCGATGCCAGCAGTGCCCATGCCGAGTTCTGGAGCAGTTCCCAGACCTGGTGGCTGGTGGCTGCCGGCCCGGTGACCCTGGTACCTCTGGTGTGCTTCAACGCTGCCGCGCGGGACCTGCCCTACACCACCCTGGGTTTCCTCCAGTACCTGGCTCCCACCCTGGTGCTGCTGCAGGCCGTGCTGCTGTTCGACGAGCACCTGTCCTCCAGCACCTTGCTGGCCTTCATGTTTATCTGGGCCGGCCTGGCGGTATACAGCGTGGATGCCTGGCTCAGCCTGCGCGGGCGTCGCTGATCAATAAACGTACAAAGCCCTGCAGGCCACGCTCTTCGTGGCTTGCAGCGGTTCTTCCCAAGGTTATCCACAACCTGATCCCCGCCCTTTGTGCACAAGCCCTTGAAACTGCTGGTTTTTTGATCAACTGGCGCAACGCCGCGCTGGCTCTGGGCCAGGGCCTGGTCTCTACAGGTTATCCACAGGCACATGCACGGTTTACTGGGATAACCCTCACAAGGGCTCAGGGCTCGCTGCGCAGGACCAATTCCACCATCAAGTCGTCCGCCAGGGTTTCCAGGCGCGCCTGCAGCACTTCCAGGGACAGGGTCAGCGGCACCGCAAGGATCGCCTCGGCGTGGAACAGCGGCTCGCTGCTCATGGGCGCTGGGCGCACCTCGGTCACCAAGCGCTCCAGGTTCACCCCCTGCTCGGCCAGCAGCCGGGTGATGTCGCGCACGATTCCCGGGCGGTCGTTGCCCACCAGTTCCATGGCGATGGGTTTCCAGGTGCAGGACTGCTCCACGCCGCTTTCGGCGATCAACACGCGAATGCCCTGGGCCGACAAGCCTTGCAGGGCATCCACCAGTTCATCGTAGGCTTCGGCCGGCACTGCCACCCGCAGGATCCCGGCGAACTGCCCGGCCATGCGTGACAGGCGGCTTTCCAGCCAGTTGCCGCCATGCTCGGCGATGCACTGGGCAATGCGCTCGACCTGGCCGGCCTTGTCCGGGGCGAATACCGTGAGAACGAGATGGTCCATGGCGCAGCCCTCTTTGAGCAATGAAAGATCCAGTATAGGCAGCCTCATTCTCCGCGCCTTCCAGCCCATAGCAGCAGCTTGTGCAGGAGCTGGCTTGCCGGCGAATGCGCCCGCAAGGCCGACGCAAACCCCGAAGGCCCATTCGCCGGCAAGCCGGCTCCTACGAGGGTGCGCAAGGCAAAACACAAATCGTGTACAACTTTTTGTATTTATATGGAACAATCCACCGGCTTTTTGAGAACATCGCATTCCCCTGCGTGACCGCACTGCACTTTAAAGTCGCGGAACGACGCTTTTAGTCTAATTTTCACAACCGCAGTTCATCATGTAGTATGCCGCAGCGCGCACTACATAACGTTGGAACGATGTCCGCCAAGGCCTGATCGCAACCCCCGCAACAGCCCGTCAGCAAGGCTCCGCCGTTGATTGGAAGGACCCAGCCGCCAGCGATGGCATGTACTGGAGAACAGGGTTGTGCTTTAAATGGCCGCCGGCTTCATTGTTAATTTGAAGAGCTGAAAAGCGAAATAGCTGAGCAGAGTGAGGCAAGCAATGACTGAGCACGTTCAAGTCGGTGGCCTGCAGGTCGCCAGAGTCCTGTTCGACTTCGTGAACAACGAAGCCATTCCCGGTACCGGCCTCACCGCCGACTCGTTCTGGGCCGGTGCAGACAAGGTCATTCACGACCTGGCGCCGAAGAACAAAGCCCTACTCGCCAAACGCGATGATTTCCAGGCACGTATCGATGCCTGGCACCAGTCCCGTGCCGGCCAGGCGCATGACGCTGTGGCTTATAAAGCCTTCTTGCAAGACATCGGTTACCTGCTGCCAGAAGCGGCGGATTTCCAGGCCACGACGCAAAACGTCGATGAAGAGATCGCCCACATGGCCGGCCCGCAGCTGGTGGTGCCGGTGATGAATGCGCGCTTCGCCCTCAACGCTTCCAACGCTCGCTGGGGCTCGCTGTACGACGCCCTGTACGGCACCGATGCCATCAGCGAAGCCGATGGTGCGGAAAAAGGCAAAGGCTACAACAAGGTCCGCGGCGACAAGGTCATCGCCTTCGCCCGCGCCTTCCTCGATGAATCCGCGCCGCTGACTGCCGGCTCCCACGTGGACTCGGTGAGCTACAAGATCGTCGGCGGCAAGCTGGTGGTCGGCCTCAAGGGTGGCAGCAACAGCGGCCTGCGCAACGACGCGCAACTGATCGGCTACCAGGGCGACGCTGCGGCCCCTACCGCGATCCTGCTCAAGCACAACGGCCTGCACTTCGAGATCCAGATCGACGCCACAAGCCCGGTCGGCCAGACCGACGCCGCCGGGGTCAAGGACCTGCTGATGGAAGCGGCCCTGACCACCATCATGGACTGCGAAGACTCGGTCGCCGCAGTGGATGCCGACGACAAGGTGGTGATCTACCGCAACTGGCTCGGCCTGATGAAAGGCGACCTGGCGGAAGAAGTTTCCAAGGGTGGCAAGTCCTTCACCCGCACCATGAACGCCGACCGCGAATACACCGGGGTCAATGGCGAGCCGGTGAAACTGCACGGTCGTTCGCTGCTGTTCGTGCGCAACGTCGGCCACCTGATGACCATCGATGCGATCCTCGACAAGGATGGCAACGAAGTGCCGGAAGGCATCCTCGACGGCCTGGTCACCAGCCTGGCGTCGATCCACAACCTCAACGGCAACACGTCGCGCAAGAACAGCCGCACCGGCTCGATGTACATCGTCAAGCCGAAGATGCACGGCCCTGAAGAAGCGGCGTTCACCAACGAGCTGTTCGGCCGCATCGAAGAGGTGCTGAACCTGCCGCGCAACACCCTGAAAGTCGGGATCATGGACGAGGAGCGCCGCACCACGGTCAACCTCAAGGCCTGCATCAAGGCGGCCAGCGAGCGCGTGGTGTTCATCAACACCGGCTTCCTCGACCGTACCGGCGACGAAATCCACACCTCCATGGAAGCCGGCGCCATGGTGCGCAAGGCCGACATGAAGGCCGAGAAATGGATCGGCGCCTACGAGAACTGGAACGTCGATATCGGCCTGAGCACCGGCCTGCAAGGTCGCGCGCAAATCGGCAAGGGCATGTGGGCGATGCCGGACCTGATGGCAGCGATGCTCGAACAGAAAATCGCTCACCCACTGGCCGGTGCCAACACTGCCTGGGTTCCATCCCCGACCGCCGCTGCGCTGCACGCGCTGCACTATCACAAGGTCGACGTATTCGCCCGCCAGGCCGAACTGGCCAAGCGTGCCCGCGCCTCGGTGGATGACATCCTGACCATCCCGCTGGCGGTCAACCCGAGCTGGACGCCAGAGCAGATCAAGAACGAACTGGACAACAACGCCCAGGGCATTCTCGGTTACGTGGTGCGCTGGATCGACCAGGGCGTGGGCTGTTCGAAAGTGCCGGACATCAATGACGTCGGCCTGATGGAAGACCGCGCCACCCTGCGTATCTCCAGCCAGCACATCGCCAACTGGCTGCGCCACGGCGTGGTCACCCAGGAGCAGGTGCTGGAAAGCCTCAAGCGCATGGCTCCGGTGGTTGACCGGCAGAACGCCAGCGACCCGCTGTACCGCCCCCTGGCACCGGACTTCGACAGCAACATCGCCTTCCAGGCCGCCCTGGAACTGGTGATCGAAGGCACCAAGCAGCCAAACGGCTACACCGAGCCGGTCCTGCACCGCCGGCGTCGCGAGTTCAAGGCCAAGAACGGTCTGTAAGCCCGCGTAACCAGCAGTAATTAAAAAAGCCCCGGTCGCAAGGCCGGGGCTTTTTTCGCCTGCGTGGCAAGGGATCGGCTAGAGCACCACGCCCAGCTCGTGCTTGACCAGGGCCAGCAGCTTGGTGGTGTCGATCGGCTTGAGCAGGAAGTCCACCACGCTCAGGTGCATGGCGGCGATGGCATCGCGGACATCGGCGTCGCCGGAAATGATGATGATCGGCAGCGCCGCCCGCTCCGACTCACGCACCTGGCGGATCAGGTCCAGGCCATTGCAGGGCGCCATGCGCAGATCGGTGATCAACAGGCCGATGGATTTATTCGATTCAAGCAACTCAAGTGCGGCCTTGCCACTGGCCGCCGTGATGCAACGGATGCCATCCAGGCCAAGAATCTCCGCAAGCAGCTCCCGTGCATCCTTGTCGTCATCGGCGATCAGCACCCGCTGGGGCGGCAGATCCGGTTCCAGCATGACCGCACTCAGGGCCTCGCGCTCGGCGTCACTCAAAATATCGTGGTCGGGCATACATTTCTCTACATGAACAGATCAATCCCCTAGCACAGTGGTCAGACATCGCTAAGCAGGCCTCCAATGTGCACTTCGTCGGAAAAATTGCCAAGAGTCTTGATCAGAGCTTTTTCGCATTGATTGCCGACGCTTCAAAGCCAAATGTCCGGCCCCTAGGGCGCTACCTAGACTTACGTCCAATGGGCACCCCAGACGTTGCAGCCGACCATGCCGTGATCCGACCACAACAAATCCAAAAAGACTGCGGTAATCGTTATGAGTAAAGCGGACGCCTTCACCCAGGCCGGGAAGACCGCGGTGTTGCAGAACATCCAGGGGACCGTGCAGTTCCTGCAACGGTTCCCGCCGTTCAACCAGATGGAGCAGCTGCATCTGGCCTACCTGGTAGAACAATGCCAACTGCGCTTCTACGGCCCCGGCGACAGCATCATCAAGCCGGCCGACGGCCCGGTTGAGCACTTCTATATCGTCAAGCAGGGCCGCGTGGTGGGCGAACGCACACACGCCGCCAAGGGCAGCACCGAGACCACCTTCGAAATCACTTCCGGCGAGTGTTTCCCCCTGGCCGCGCTGCTGGGTGAGCGCGCGACCCGCACCGAGCATCGCGCCGCCGAAGATACGTTCTGCCTGCAACTGAACAAGGGCGCTTTCATCAAGCTGTTCGCCCTGTCCGCGGAGTTTCGCGACTTCGCCCTGCGTGGAGTCAGCAGCCTGCTGGACCAGGTCAACCAGCAAGTCAAACAGAAAGCCGTGGAAACCCTCGGCACCCAGTATTCGCTGAACACCCGCCTGGGCGAGCTGGCCATGCGTCATCCGGTGGCCTGTTCACCGCAGACGCCGCTGCGCGAAGCCGTGGCGCTGATGCATGAGCAGCAGGTAGGCAGCATCGTCGTGGTGGACGAACGCAAGGCCCCGCTGGGGATCTTCACCCTGCGCGACTTGCGCCAGGTGGTGGCCGACGGCACCCAGGACCTCAACCAGCCCATCGAACAGCACATGACCCAGGCGCCGTTCTTCCTCAGCCCGGACCACAGCGCCTTCGACGCCGCCATCGCCATGACCGAGCGGCATATCGCACATGTCTGCCTGGTGAAAGAACAGCGCCTGTGCGGGGTGGTTTCCGAGCGCGATCTGTTTTCCCTGCAGCGGGTCGACCTGGTGCACCTGGCGCGGACCATCCGCAACGCGCCCCGGGTCGAACACCTGGTGGCGCTGCGGGGCGAGATCGGCCAGTTGGTGGAGCGCATGCTGGCCCACGGCGCCTCCTCGACCCAGATCACCCATATCATCACCCTGCTCAACGATCACACCGTGTGCCGGGTCATCGAGCTGACCCTGGCCGACAAGGGCGACCCCGGCGTGCCTTTCAGCTGGCTGTGCTTTGGCAGTGAAGGCCGACGCGAACAGACCCTGCACACCGACCAGGACAACGGCATCCTGTTCGAGGCCCGGGACGCGGCCCACGCGGCAGAAATCCGCGGCAAGCTGCTACCCATCGCCCAGCAGATCAACCAGAGCCTGGCCATGTGCGGTTTCACCCTGTGCAAGGGCAACATCATGGCCGGCAACCCCGAGCTGTGCCTGTCCCGTGCTGAATGGGCCCGGCGCTTCGCGGCCTTCATCCGTGAGGCCACCCCGGAAAACCTGCTGGGTTCGAGCATCTATTTCGACCTGCGGGTGGTCTGGGGCGATGAACAGAGCGCCGAACAACTGCGTCGGGGCATCCTCGACCAGGTGGCGGACAACCGTCTGTTCCAACGCATGATGGCGGAAAACGCCCTGCGCCAGCGCCCGCCCGTGGGGCGTTTTCGCGAGTTCGTGCTGGCCAGGAAAAATGGCGAAAAGGCCACCCTGGACCTCAAGGTCCAGGGCCTCACCCCCTTCGTCGACGGTGCCCGGTTGCTGGCCCTGGCCAACGGCATCGGCGCGATCAATACCCTGGAGCGCCTGCGCCAGCTGGTGTCCAAACAAGTGATCGAGCCCCTGGACGGCGCCGCCTATGAAGAGGCCTATCACTTCATCCAGCAGACCCGCATGCAGCAGCACCAGCGCCAGACCCGGGAGAACCAGCCCTATTCCAACCGGGTCGACCCGGACAGCCTGAACCACCTGGACCGGCGCATCCTGCGTGAATCCCTGCGCCAGGCCCAGCGCCTGCAAAGCAGCCTGGCCTTGCGGTACCAGCTATGAGCCTGTTTGCCTGGTTCCGCCCCGCAGTCAGCCTGCTGAGTGCCGAGCAGCAACAGCGTCGCGATCGGCTACCGGCCTTCACCGAGCTGAATGAAAGCAGCCTGCGAGAGCAGCGCTGGGTAGTGGTGGACGTGGAAACCACCGGCCTCAACCTCAACCGCGACCAGGTGCTGTCCATTGGCGCGGTGGTGATCGAAGACGGTGCCATCGACTTCAGCCAGCAGTTCGAGCGCACCCTGCAACGCCAGGGCCACAAGCTCAGCCCCAGCGTACTGATCCACGGCCTGGGGCCCAGCGCCATCGCCGCCGGCTGTGATCCGGTGGAGGCCCTGCTGGATTTCATGGAGTTCGTCGGCGACAGCCCGCTGCTGGCCTTTCATGCCCCGTTCGACCAGCACATGCTCGGCCGGGCGCTGAAGGACAGCCTGGGCTACCGCCTGCAACACAGCTTCCTCGATGTAGCGGACATGGCGCCGTTGCTGTGCCCCCAGGCCCAGATCCGCGAAGCCGGGCTGGACGACTGGGTGCGCTGGTTCAACCTGCAAGTGGTGGAGCGCCATAACGCGGCGGCCGATGCCCTGGCCACCGCGGAGCTGGCGCTGATCCTGTTCAACCGCGCCCGCCAGCAGCAGATCCACAGCCCGCTGAACCTGCAACAGCGCCTGGGCCAGTGGAAACGCCGGCAGCAGGCACCTTCGTTCTGAGCCACCGCACTGTGGCGAAGGAGCTTGCTCCCGCTCGGCCGCGCCGCGGCCGTAGAACCTGAGTCCTGGATCTAACAGATACAACGCCTTGGGCGTGCTGCGCACGCCAACGGGAGCCAGTTCCCTCGACACAACTGGTTCCTTGTCTTGGGCACCCGCCCTCTTCAGCCACAAGGCAGCCGACCAGCGTCAATTGCGCCACTGTTTCGCCTCTGCCACAATCGCGAATAATTCTCGTTAGTTTAAACTTCTCGATTGGTGAGTTCCGTTGTCGTCAGTCCAAAGCCCTCACAATGAGCTGGTTGGTGCGTTGTATCGCGACCATCGTGGTTGGCTGTTGGCCTGGCTACGGCGCAACGTTGCCTGCAGCCAGCGGGCCGAGGACCTGAGCCAGGACACCTTCGTGCGCCTGCTGGGCCGCGACGAACTCAAGGCGCCCCGGGAGCCGCGGGCGTTTCTGCTGGCCATCGCCAAGGGCCTGCTGTTCGACTATTTCCGGCGCGCCGCGCTGGAACAGGCATACCTCAGCGAACTGATGCTGATCCCCGAAGGCGAACAACCGTCGCCCGAAGAACAGCAGATGATCCTCGAAGACCTCAAGGCCATCGACCGCCTGCTGGGCAAGCTCTCCAGCAAGGCGCGCATGGCCTTCCTCTATAACCGCCTCGACGGCCTGAGCCACGCCGAGATCGCCGAACGCCTGGGGGTCTCGGTGCCAAGGGTGCGCCAATACCTGGCCCAGGGCATCCGCCAGTGCTACATCGCCCTGTACGGGGAGCCGCTATGACCCCCATGAGTTCCAAGCCGGTGTCGGCCCAGGTGCTGGATGCCGCCATCGCCTGGCAGCTGTCGCTGGATGGCGGCGCCAGTGCCGTGGAGCGCGAAGAGTTTGCCAAGTGGCACGCTGCCCATGAAGAACACGCCCGCGCCTGGCGCCAGCTGGGCATGCTCGACCAGCGCTTTGGCGTGGCCACCGGCCCGGCCCGCAACGCCTTGCTGCAATCGCGCGAAGGCTTGCGCCGGCGGGTACGCAAGCTGGGTCGCGGGGTCGCCAGCGTCGTGCTGTTCGGCGCCCTGGCGCTGTTTGCCGGAGAACGCTACCTGCCGATGGACTACTGGCTGGCAGACCAGCGCACCGCCACCGGCGAGCAGCGCACCCTGCGCCTGGCCGACGGCACGGTGATCAACCTCAATACCCACAGTGCGCTGGATGTGCGCTTCGACGAGAAGCAGCGGCGGATCGTGCTTCAGGAAGGCGAGATCCTGATCGAGACCGGGCACAACGACAGCCGGCCGTTCATCGTCGAAACCCGCGACGGCCGTATGCGCGCCCTGGGCACGCGGTTCCTGGTCAAGCGCGAGGACCAGGGCACCCGCCTCGGGGTGCTGCAATCGGCGGTGGCGGCGCGGCCGCAAGCCGGTCAGGACGAGCACGTGTTCAAGGAAGGCCAGCAAGTGCTGATGCGCCGCGATGGCCTCGGCCCGCTGCAGGCCCTGAACCTGGGGGCCGACGCCTGGACCCGGGGCATGCTGGTGGTGGACAACGCCCGGCTCGGTGACCTGATCGATGAGCTGGGCCGTTACCGCCGTGGTCACCTGGGCGTCGCACCGGAACTGGCCGACCTGCGGATCACCGGCAGTTTCCCGTTGCAGGACACGGACCTCGCGCTCAATGCCCTGCTGCCGACCCTGCCGGTGAAGATCGAACGGCACACCCCCTGGTGGGTGACGGTGGTGGCCAAGGCCGACGCCAAGCACTGAGGTCGGTGTCGCAGCCTTCACCGGCAAGCTGGCTCCTGCACCGATCCCGTAGGAGCTGGCTTGCCGGCGAATTAGCCTCAATCAGTCTAAATCTAAATTATTTTCAATCCGCCCCTATCACTTTTCCAATCTCGTCCGGCACCTAGGCAATTGCGAAACATTTCCATTCAGGAGCCGCCGTATGTCCCGCCCGCTAGACACCCTGTTGCGCCCCAGTCTCTTGGCCGTTGCCATCGCCCTCTGCGTCCCCCTGGCCAGCCCGGCGCTGATGGCCGCCGAACAGTCCACCAACGTGCGCGCCTACAACCTGCCGGCCGCACCGCTGGCCAGCACCCTGAACCAGATCGCCAGCCAGGCCGGCCTGGCCCTGAGCCTGAATCCGTCCCTGGCGGCGGGCAAGACTTCGGCCCCGGTCAAGGGCCAGTTCGATGCGCCGGGCGCCCTGCGTGAGGCCCTGCGTGGCACCGGCCTGCAACTGGAGCACAGCAGCGCCGGCACCTACAGCCTGGTGGCGACACCGGAAGGCGTGGTGGCCTTGCCGCAAACCAATATCAGCGGCCAGAGCAGCTATGAAACGGCGTGGGGTCCAGTCGAGGGTTACATGGCCAAGCGCACTGCCGTCGGCACCAAGACCGATACCGAACTGCGTGAAGTGCCTCGCTCCATCTCCGTCGCTACCCGTGAGCAGATGAGCGACCGTGCGGTACAGAACCTCGACGATGCCGTGCGCTACATGCCCGGCGTCACCGCCAGCAGCTACGGCAGCGACAGCCGCGCCGAGTGGCTGAAGGTGCGGGGCTTCGAACCCACCCAGTTCCTCGATGGCCTGCCCCTGCCAAAGGGCACCTACACCATGCCCAAGCTGGAAACCTGGGACCTGGAGCGTGTAGCCCTGCTCCGCGGCCCAGCGTCTTCGGTCTACGGCCAGACACCACCCGGGGGCTTGCTGGACATGGTCAGCCGCCGCCCGGAAGACAGCAGCAGCCACGAAGTGCAACTGCAGATCGGCAGTTACCAGCGCAAGCAGATCAGCTTCGACAGCACCGGCCCCATCGATGACGAAGGGCGTTTCCTGTATCGCGTCAGCGGCGTGGTCCGCGACAGCAACACCGCCATCGAGCACAACCAGGACAAGCGTTACAACCTGGCCCCCAGCCTGACCTGGAACATTGACGAAGACACCAAGCTGACCTTCCTCAGCCAGTTCAATCGTGACGATACCGGCATCACCAGCCAGTTCCTGCCGTTGCAGGGCACCAAACTGGCGAGCCCGGCGGGCGAGATCAAGTACCACAAGAACCTTGGCGATCCGAGCTGGGAATACTACGACAAGACCTACTACGCACTGGGTTACGCCTTCGAGCACCGCCTGGATGACGTCTGGCAGTTCCGCCAGAACCTGCGCTACACCAAGAGCGATCTGTCGTTCCAGGGCATTACCGCCGGTGGCAGCTACTGGCCCAACAAGCCCGACCAGGCGGTGAGTGCCGACGGCACCGTGCGCCGTGGCGCCAACATCGTCAACGAGGACATCAGCCAGTTCGCCGTGGACAACAACTTCCAGGCCGACTTCGACACCGGCGAGCTCAAGCACACCCTGTTGCTGGGCCTGGACTACCAGCGCGTCAACACCAACTACAAGTGGCTGTACGGTGAAGCGCCAACCAGCAACATCATCAACCCGGTCTACGGTCAGGATTTCAGCAAAGTCGCCTACTTTGCCTACAACGACTACAACCAGAAGCGCCAGGGCACCGGCCTCTACGTCCAGGACCAGATGGCCCTGGACAACTGGCGCCTGACCCTGGGCGGGCGCCAGGACTGGCTGCACACCGAATCCCGGTTCTACAACATCGCCAACAAGCCCCACGATGAGCGCAACGACCAGGCCTTCACCGGCAACGCGGCCCTCAGCTACGTCTTCGATTCCGGCTTCACCCCTTACATCTCCTACGCCGAATCCTTCCAGGCCGAACCCGGCGGCAACGCCAAGGGCCAGGCCTTCGAGCCCAGCACCGGCAAGCAATACGAACTGGGCCTCAAGTACCAGCCTCCTGGCAGCGACATGCTGTTCACTGCCGCGGTGTACGACCTGACCCGGCAGAACATCGTCCTTACCGACAGCCTGGGTGTCAGCCGGCCCCTGGGGGAAGCCAAGGTCCGTGGTTTCGAGCTGGAAGCGGTGGGCAACGTCAATGAGAACCTCAAGCTGACGGCGGCCTATACCTATGCCAACAGCAAGATGACCAAGGTCGGCGACCCTCAGGACAAGAACCGCCCATTGCCATTGACCCCGGAAAACCAGGCCTCGATCTGGGCCGACTACACCTGGCACAACGGCTTGCTGGACGGCTTCGGCGTAGGCTTCGGCGCCCGCTATATCGGCGAGACCAACAACGTGCCGGCAGGCAACCTGGCCTATGTCGCGCGCAAATCCGACGGCGATACCGCGTCCTACACCGTGTATGACGCCGCGGTGCACTACGATCTCGGCCGCCTGGACAGCTCGCTCAAGGGCGCCAGCGTGGCCCTCAACGCCAACAACGTGTTCGACAAGGAATACATGTCGACCTGCGACGGCACCTACTGCTACTACGGCGACCGCCGCAACGTCATGGCCAGCGTGAATTACAAATTCTAAGAAGGGAAAACCCTCGCCGAAGGGCCGCCTGAACCGCGGCCCTTTTGCCATTGGAGCCTCGATGAAAAGCAAGACAATCCGCCGCTGGTCCTTTATCCACACCTGGACCAGCCTGATCTGCACGGTGTTCCTGCTGATGCTGGCGCTCACTGGCCTGCCGCTGATCTTCCACCACGAGATCGACCACCTGCTGGGCGATTCCCCCGAACTGCGGGAGATGCCTGCCGACACCCCGCACCTGGACCTGCAACAGCTGGTCAAGGCCGCCGAGGCTCATCGCCCGGGTGAGGTCATGCAGTACTTCGGCTGGGACGAGGACGAACCCAATGGCGTGATGACCATCATGGCCAGGACCGCCGGCACCGAGCCCAACGCCTCCCACACCTTCATGCTCGACGCCCGCACCGGCGAGGCCGTGGCCATGCCCTCGGCCAATGGCGGGTTGATGATGGTCATGCTGCGCCTGCATGTGGACATGTTCGCCGGGCTGCCGGGCAAGCTGCTGCTGGCCTTCATGGGCATCCTCTTCGTGCTGGCGATCATCTCCGGCACGGTGCTCTACCTGCCGTTCATGCGCCGCCTGAAGTTCGCCACGGTGCGCCAGGACAAGTCCAGCCGCCTGCGCTGGCTCGACCTGCACAACCTGATCGGCGTGGTAACCCTGACCTGGGCCCTGGTGGTGGGCGTTACCGGCGTGATCAGCGCTTGTGCCGACCTGATCATCGCCGCCTGGCGCAACGACAGCCTCAGCGCCATGGTCGCGCCCTACCGCGACGCGCCGCCACTGACCTCACTGGCGCCGGCCAGCCGCCTGCTGGATATCGCCAGGGAAGCCGCCCCGGGCATGCAGCCGGACTTCATCGCCTTCCCCGGCACACGCTTTTCCAGCGAGCATCACTACGCGGTGTTCCTCAAGGGCAGCAGCCACCTGACTTCGCACCTGCTGACCCCGGTGCTGATCGACGCCAGTAGCCTGCAGGTCACCGCCGTGGCCGGGCGGCCCTGGTACATGGACGCCATGGGCATGTCCCAGCCGCTGCATTTCGGCGACTACGGCGGCATGCCGATGAAGGTGCTGTGGGCGGCGATGGACGTGCTGACCATCATTGTCCTGGGCAGCGGCCTGTACCTGTGGCTAGCCCGCCGGCGAGCCGGCAAGTCGATGCCGCAGGTGCGCCCATGAAACCCCGGCAATCGAACTTCTGGAAGGTCTTCGCCGCGCCCCTGGGCATTGGCCTGCTCTGCGCCGCCGGGTTGTTCGCGGCGCTACTGGGAGACGGGGCCTGGGACAGCCTGAGCTGGCTGGGCCTGGGCCTACCGACGCTGATCGCCCTGCGCGGCCTGTTGCGGCGCAAGCCGGCGGCCTGAACCTGGCGCCGGGAAACCACGCCACAGGTACATCGAGAGCCCGAGGCCGATCAGCATCACCGGGATGAACAGGCGATTTTCCAGCAGCGCCTCGATGGCCACCAGCACGCTGAACAACGCCAGCCCCAGCAGCGGCACATAGCTGGCCGCCAGGCTCCAGCGCCAGGGCTGGGTCACCGGGTCGGGCCCGCGCCAGGCCAGCAGTGCGCAGCCCAGGCCCGGCAGGGCCAGTGCCGGCAGGGCCCAGTACCAGGCCATGTAGGCGAACGCCATGACCAGCTCCGGCTCCCCTTCACCCTTGCGGCGGAACTCGTATTGCAAGGCCAGATACACCGCCAGCGCGCCCAACAGAGTCAGGGCCAGGCTGTACAACCCGTGTAGAAGATAGGACCTGCGCACTCATCACTCCTCGTCTGTATCGCCAATCGCCCCTGTGGCCAATGCCACAGGCTGCGCTAAGATCCCCGGGCTGCGAGACTTCCACCCGCGAGGAATATTCATGTCCACCCCAAGCATGACGCTGTTCCACAACCCGGCATCACCTTACGTACGCAAAGTCATGGTGCTGCTGCATGAAACCGGGCAGTTGAACCGGGTCGCCCTGCAAGCCAGCCAGTTGAGCCCGGTAGCTCCGGACGCCGCGCTGAACCAGGACAACCCCCTGGGCAAGATCCCCGCCCTGCGCCTGGACAACGGCCAGGTGCTGTACGACAGCCGGGTAATCCTCGACTACCTGGACCAGCAGCACGTCGGCAACCCGCTGATCCCCCGGGACGGCTCGGCCCGCTGGCGGCGCCTGACGCTCGCGGCCCTGGCCGACGGGATCATGGACGCCTCGGTACTGGTGCGCTACGAGCTGGCCCTGCGTGCCCCGGAAAAACACTGGGAACAGTGGCTCGACGGCCAGCGCGACAAGATCCGCCGAGCCCTGGCGGTTCTCGAAGCCGAAGCGATTGCCGAACTGGCCAGCCACTTCGATATTGCCGCCATCAGCGTTGCCTGCGCCCTGGGCTACCTGGATTTCCGCCACCCCGACCTGGAATGGCGCCAGGACCATCCCCAGCTGGCCGCCTGGTACTTCGAGATCAGCCAGCGCCCGTCGATGCTGGCGACCCGGCCGCCGGTCTAATCGGTCAGGCGATCGGGCCTCTTCGTCGGCAAGCCGGCTCCTGCAGCACGGGGCATGGCTTGCTGGCGTACCAGCCACCAGGCATCGAGCGGAAACAACTGGCCGATGCGCTGCGCCAGATGCTCCCGCTGGCGCTGATCCTCACGCAAACCCAATGACCTACTCATGGACGGCCTCCAGATCGAATTGCAAAGGCTGCGCTGCCTTGCGCTGGCCAATGCCATACCAGTCCAGCTTGCGGGTCAGCACCATGAACACGCCCAACAGCCCGAACAGCAGCAGCGAGCCCATCAGCAGCGCGTAATCCTCGGCGCTGAGCAGGCCATAGAGCAGGCCGTACAAGGCCGCCAGCGCGATCGCGAACAGCGCGCCGTTACGCCAGCTGTGCAGCACATGGCTGACATAGAAGCCGATCAGCCCCACACAGGCTGCCGCCGACACGCCATAGGCCAGCGCAAAGCCCAGGTGCTCCGATAGCGACAGCAGCAACAGGTAGAAGAACGCCAGGGCCACGCCCACCAACCCGTACTGGATCGGGTGCACCGACAGGCTCTTGAGCACCTCGAAGAGAAAGAAGCCGGCGAAGGTCAGGCCGATGAACAGCAAGGCGTACTTGATGGCCCGGTCGCTCTTCAGGTACTGGTCCACCGGGTCGATGAAACTCACGCCGAAGCTGCGGCCGTTGAAGTCCTGGCATTGCGTGCCGAATGCGCAACGCTCCATGGCCTGTTCCAGGTTGGTGGAGAAGAACGAGGTCTGCCAGATGGCTGAAAAGCCCTGCTCGGTCACTTCACGCTGCACCGGCAGGTAGTTGCCGATAAAGCTCGGGTGCGGCCAGTTGGCCGTCAGCAGGACTTTGCTGGTCTTGCCCACCGGCAGCACCTGCAACTGGCCGGTGCCCTGCAGGCGCAGGTCGAAGGCGAAATCCAGGCGGGTGTTCTTTTTCAGGTCCAGGGGCGGCAGCAGCACATGCACGCCTTCATCCAGCCAACTGACAAAGGTGCCCGGGGCGAAGTCCAGGGTCTGGCCGTTGAGTTGCAATTGCAGGGCGTTCTCGATGCCGCGGATATCGCTGATGCCCACCGCCAGGAAGGGCTGGTCGAACTGGTAGTCGGCAAAATCTTCCTTGATCCCGTATTGCTCGGGAACGGCGAAATGGCCGCTGATGTGATTGTCGGCGTGGAACAGCCGAGCCTCGTAGATGCCCCGGGCACGCAGCTCGGTCTGGGCCTTGCCGTCCAGCTCGAAGTGTTCCGGCAGGAAGAACATGCGCCCTTGCTCCTCGCCGATGTCCTGATAGCGCTTCTTGGTCTTTTCGTCGGTCTTCCAGGTGCGCACGGTCTTGCGGTAATCCACCACCATCACCGGGCCGCGGATCTGCTGCTGGGTGCTGGAGCTGCGGGCAATATCGTCGAGCACGCCGTCGCGCAGGCTCTGGCGCTCGCTGATCAGGCCGCTGATCATCAGCAGCGGTATCAGCAACAGCAGGATCAACAGGCCAATGGCCCCGAGTTTGAAGGTCAGGTTGCGGTTCATGAGGCTCTCCCGGTTCGAATGGAGGAGAGTCTGGAACGCGGCTATGGGGGTTTTATGGAAGCAATGTGGAGAGTCTGTGGAGAATCCCCGCTCAGGGTAGGCGCAAGGTCACCTGCACCCCGCCCGGAACGTTGTCGATACGCATCTGGCCGCCATGCAACTGCACCACTTCCTCGACGAAGTTCAGCCCCAGGCCGGTGCTCTTGCGTCCGCTGTCCGGGCGCGGCAGGGAATAGAACCGCTCGCACAGGCGCGGCAGGGCATAGTCCGGAATCGGCTCGCCCTGGTTGAACAGCACCAGCTCCACGCCCTCCTCCACAGGTTGCGCGCTGCAACGCAACAGGCCGCCCACGGGGCTGAAGTCCAGGGCATTGGTCAGCAGGTTGCCCAGGGCCTGGCGCAGCAGGAACGGCTCGCCGGACCAGGCCAGGTCCGCTGGCACCTGAAGTTCCACCTGCAGTTGCTTGCCTTCGATACGCCCGTGCTGGCTGTTCAGCAGCTCCTTGCACAACGGCGCCAGGGGCACATTCACCTGCTCTTCCAGGCCCTGGCGCTGCTCCACCTGCGCCAGGTTCAGCAGGCGCTCGATCAACTGCTGCATGCGCGCGCTTTCGCTGTCGATATTGCCGACGAAACGCTGGCGCTGTTCCAGGGGCATTTCGCCCTGCAGCAGCTCCGCCGCCCCGCGAATCGCCGCCAGGGGGCTTTTCAGTTCGTGGGTCAGGGTATGCACGTAGCGCTCGACGTAGGCCTTGCCTTCGAGCTGGGTGCGCATGTGTTCCACCGCCGTGGCCAACTGCTCCATTTCACCGCCGCGATAGTGCGGCAACTCGGCCCGGCGCCCTTCGCTGACCGCCAGGGCATAGGCGGTCATGCGCCGCAGCGCGGCGCTCAGCCACCAGGACAGCAAGGCACCGAACAGCAGGCCCATGGCGATCAGCCCGGCGCCGTACCACAGCAGGCGCCGCTCGGTGCGGTCGACATAGGGCTGCAGGGAACTGTTGGGCTTGGCCACAGTGACCACGCCGATGATCTGGCCGTTGTCGCGGATCGGCGCACCCACGTGCATCACCGAGGAATTGGGATCGTCGGCCAGCGAGCGCGACGAGCGCGCGCCGTACTGGCCGCGCAGGGTCAGGTACACGTCGTTCCAGCGCGAATAGTCCTGGCCCACCGCCAGGCCGCTGGAATCCAGGACCACGATGCCCTTGGCGTCGGTCACGTAGATGCGGTGGTTGACCTGATTCTTCGGCAGGCCCCAGATGGTCGCCGCCGGTTGCCGCTCGCCATAGGCACGCAACAGCTGCGGCCAGCGGTTCTCGCTGAGGGTGCCGGCCTTGAAGTCATCCCGCAGGATCTCCGCCAGCAGGTTGGCGGTGTCCACCAGGGTTTCCTCGGTGGACTGGCGGACCCCGGGGCGGATCTCCTTCATCACCGTGCTCAGCACGAAATAGCCGGTCAGGCTGATGAACAGCAAATAGACCAGGAAGATCCGCAGCCCCAAGGTCATCAGGCGTGGCTCGGGCTGTAGCTGTAGCCCAGGCCGCGATGGGTCTGGATCGGTTCGGCCTGGGCCGCCACCAGGCGCAGCTTGGCCCGCAGGCTTTTGATATGGCTGTCGATGTTGCGCTCATAGCCCACATCCGCCATTACCCCCAGGGCGTCCAGCAACTGCTCGCGGCTGAACACCCGCTCGGGCTGTTCCAGCAGGCATTGCAGCAGGCGGAACTCATGCCGGGTCAGGCTCAGGGGCTGGCCACGGTAACTGATCTGCACCCGCTCAGGGTCAATCACGAACAACGCCGCGACCGCCTCGGGAGCCACCCGCGGGACCATGCGCTTGAGGATCGCCTTGACCCGCGCCGCCACTTCCCGCGGGCTGAAGGGCTTGACCACATAATCGTCGGCACCGATTTCCAGGCCCACCACCCGGTCGATCTCGCCGTCCCGGGCACTGAGGAACATCACCGGCACCTCGCTGAAGCGCCGCAGTTGCTTGCAGGTTTCGAAGCCGCTGATATCCGGCAGGCCGATGTCGAGGATGATCAGGTCCGCCGGGCTCGCCTGTTGATGCTCCAGGGCCGCACGGCCCAGGCTCAGCCAGGTGGTAGTGAAGCCTTCGCCTTGCAGGGCAAAGATCAGGGTGTCGGCAATCGCCGCTTCGTCTTCGACAATCAGGATATGGGGCATGGCATCCAAGCACGCAAATTCAGTGGGCGAACGGTGCCGGATGCCTGGTAAGTCGTCAATCAGCAGTCGGGTTTATCGGCGGTATAACGCCGCGCCGGGTTTACCGCCGCACCGAATTCGCGCAGGGCCTTGGCGCCAATCAGCAGCGGGTAGTTGAAGCTGCTGCGGTCGGTGAGGTTGACCTCCACCGTGCGCTTGACGTTGCCCAGGCACATTTCCAGTTCCACCACCGGGCGCTTGGCCGCCTGCGGCTCTTCCCGGTCATCGTCCTCGTCGGAACGGCTCTTGATCTTGCTGATGCGCGCCACCTTGTGTTCGTAGACCTTGCTGCCAGCGTCCTTGGTGGCCAGGCGGAAGCGCACCCAGTCCTCGCCATCGCGGGTGAAGGTCTGGATATCCTTGGCCGACAGCGAAGCGGTCAGGGCCCCGGTGTCCATCTTGGCTTGCAGGGTTTCGCCGATTTCCGGCAGGCGGATGTATTCGTAACGGCCATACAGGGTCGGCTCGGCAGCCATCACCGGCAGCGCCAACAGAGACACAAGAGCAAGGACAGATTTCACGACGGTGGATTCCTTGAAGAAAGTGGGCAGCGGGATTTTAGACCGCTGCCAACGAATTGGTTCTACCCGAGCCCCGTAGGAGTCGGCTTGCCGGCGAAAGGGCCCCGATAGACACCCCAGCCAATTGCCACCCACCCTACCCGCCCCCAGGTGAAACATTCGTCAGCACACTAGAATTTGGCCTGCCCGCCGAAGCTGCTTATCATGGCGCGCCCAAAAGATTGCAAAGAGTGCCTTATGCGCCGCCTGCTCACCGGCTGTTTCGTCACCCTGCTCCTGCTGCTCAACACCCTGGTGCTGTTCGGCCCGTTGATGGTGTTCGCCCTGCTCAAGCTGGTCCTGCCCGGGCGCCTGCGTGACTACGCCTCGGCCGCGGTGATGTGGATCGCCGAGACCTGGGCCGAGATCGACAAGCTGATCTTCGCCCTGTGCATCCCCACCCGCTGGGACATACGCGGCGGCGAGGGCCTGCGGGTCGACACCTCCTACCTGGTGGTGAGCAACCACCAATCCTGGGTCGACATCCCGGCCCTGATCCAGACCCTCAACCGGCGCACGCCGTTCTTCAAGTTCTTCCTCAAGAAGGAACTGATCTGGGTGCCGTTCCTGGGGCTGGCCTGGTGGGCCCTGGACTACCCCTTCATGAAGCGCTACAGCAAGGCCTTCCTGGCCAAGCACCCGGAACTGCAAGGCAAGGACCTGGAAATCACCAAGGCTGCCTGCGAGCTGTTCAAGCGCCAGCCGGTGACCGTGGTCAACTACCTGGAGGGCACCCGCTTCACCCCGGCCAAGCGCCAGCAGCAGGGCTCGCCCTTCCAGCACCTGCTCAAGCCCAAGGCTGGCGGCGTGGCCTTTGTCCTCGCGGCCATGGGCGAACAGCTGGACGCCATGCTGGATGTCACCGTGGTCTATCCCCAGGAACGCATTCCCGGTTTCTGGGACCTGATCTGCGGCAGCGTGCCCAAGGTGATCATCGACATCCGCACCCGCGAACTGGACCCCGCGCTGTGGCAGGGCGATTACGAAAACGACCCGGCGTTCCGCCAGCAGGTGCAGGACTGGGTCAACCGGCTGTGGACCGACAAGGACCAGCGCATCAGCGAGTTGCTGGGCGAAAGCCGCTGATCAATCGCTGATCACGTGGGGCAGGAAGCGGCTGCTGTCCTTGGTGATCGGCGAGTTGTCCTCACGAATGCCGATACCCGCCGGCTGGTCCCCGATCACCCAACTGCCGATCACCGTGTGGTTGCCAGCAAACACCGGCAAGGGGTGGAACTGCTGGCGGATGCAGGGCCCGCCGCCGTAGGGCCCGGCCTCGATCAAATGCTCGCCGCCTTCGGTGCAGATTTCCACATTGGCGCCCTCTCGGGAAAAGAACGGCTTGCGCACCCACCCCGGGCCCAGGCTGGCGGCGGGGTCGTCGTCGATAAACGCCGGCAGCAGGTTCGGGTGCCCCGCATGCCGTTCCCAGAGCAGGGCCAGCGCGCCCTTGTTGGAGAGAATGGCTTTCCACGGCGGCTCGACAAACTGCGTGCGGCTGCCGGCAATGGCCGGGCCAAAGGCTTCGTTGAACAGGTGCTCCCAGGGGTAGAGCTTGAACAGGCTGTCGATGGGGGTGCCCAGCAGGTCGACGAAACGCCCGCCGGCATTCAGACCGATGTCCTCGATGTCGAGCAACCGCGTCCCCAGGCCAGCCTGACGGGCAATGTCGCGCAGGTATTCGACCGTGCCGCGGTCTTCGAGCGAATCCCTGACCGAGGCAAAGTGCATCGGCGACTTGAAGCCGCCCTGGACGAAGGCCTGGAGCAGCTTGTCCTCGATGCTGTTGAACTGGTCGCAGCCGGCCGGCAATTGCCCGCGCTGCATCTGCTGTTCGAGCCAGACGTACTGGAAGAAGCTCGCCTCGTACAGCGAGGTCGGCGTGTCGTAGTTGGTTTCCAGGAGCTTGGCCGGGCCGGTGCCGTCGTAGCACAGGTCCATGCGCCCATAGAGGTGGGGGTCGCCCTGCTTCCATGACTGGCGGATCAACTCATGAAAGGCCGCAGGGATAGCCAGGCGCTCCAGCAGTTCCTCGCTGTCCACCACCTCGGCCACCAGGGCCATGCACAGCTCGTGCAGTTCCTGGGTCGGGTCTTCCAGGTCGTCCTCGATCTGCCGCAGGCTGAAGCGGTAGTAGGCCGACTCGTCCCAGTAAGGCTCACCGTCGAAGGTGTGGAAGGCAAAACCCAGTTGCTCCGCCGTGGCTTGCCAGTCCGCACGCGGGGTGCTGGGGATGCGCTTCAAGAACCGAAGCTCCAACTGCTGCGGCTGGAGGAACCGAAGCCGCTGCGGCTGACCACTTCATGGGCGCCGGCCAGCGGGTTGCCGGCGCTGGTGAAGTGTTCCGGGCTGGATATCCCGAAGCGCCCGCCACTGGCGCCGGAGAAGGTCTTGCCGGCCTCCACCTGCTGGCTGAGGGTGCTCAGCTGGGTACCGCCACGACCATCGCGCTGCTTGTACAGGGCCTCGCTGAAATAGCGCGGTTCAGGGGTCGAATCCAGGCCGATCCAGCGCCAGAAGCGCGAGCCCGAGCTGGAGCCACCACCACCACCACCACCACCACCACCACCACCACTGGAGCTGGTCTGTTGTTCTTCTTCGGGCTTGTCCGGCACCGTGCGCTGGGAGGTCAGGGCAAAACCGCTGGAAATCGGTACATAGGCTCGGTTATCGCGCGAGACCATGCAGTTGGCGGTGACGAAATCCTCCTCGCAACGTTGCAGGTCCAGGTAACGCGGGGCCACACGCTCCCCACGCTCGCGGGCGTCATCGCGGGCGGCCTGGCAAATGGCGGACGGAATCTGTGCCCGTTCGCATTCGCTGACGCTGCTGAAATTCTGGGTCTGGCGCACTTCCCGGGTCGCCTGGGGCTGGCCGTCACAGGCGGCCAGGGCAAACGGCACGCTGCCCAGCAACACCAGGCGCACGCTCTTGCTGCGTTTCATGGCCGCGCCCTCAGACCGAAGGGGTCATGCAGGCCGCGTTCAGCAGGCCGACACCGACAGAAACCGATGCCACCAGGATGGCCGCCGCGTACTCCTGGCTGGCAATGCGCTGGGACAGGCCCTTGAGGGTCAGGCTGACCACAAAGAACGCCAGCAGCTGCACCACCGCGGCGATGCCGGCCCAGAGCAGGAAGTCGATGATCGAGATTGAATGGGAAATAGCGCTGGCCACCGGAATGGCAAAACCCAGCAAGGCACCGGACAGGGCGATGGAGGCCGCGCTGTTGCCCTCGCGGATCAGGGCGAATTCGTTATAGGGGGTCAGGCGCGTATAGATGAACGCATAGAGGGCAAAGACCAGGGCCGCGCCCAGCATGTAGAGCATGAAACCGAGCACCGCATCGGCGGGCAGAGACATCTTCAGTGCATCCATGAACATCGCGTTCGAACTTCCTTGGAAAACGGGGCGCGAGATATAGCACAGGCCCGATTCGACGAAAACTCCAGGAGAGGTCAAGATGAGTGTTTCAACATTCAGGAAAAGCCCCGACGCGCCCGGCGTCGGGGCTGCAGGGCATTACTTGGCCACGCCCCAGATGCCGCTCAGGCTTTGCAGCAGAGAACCGCCGACGCCCTGCTGGCCCAGGTACTGCAGGATCAGCGGGGCAAACTGGCCGATCATGCCGCTGTCCATGCCCAGGGCGCCAAAGGCGTTGTTCAGGTCATTGGTGTCCTTGACGTTGCCCAGGGCGCTGTCCAGGCCGGCGGTTTTACCGGAAGACTGACCGAGCAGCCCGCCCAAGGCGCCCAGACTGCCCAGGGCGTTGCTGCCCGAGAGCTGGTCCAGGCCCGGTACGCTTTTGCTCAGTTGCGAATAGTCCGAACTGCTCAGTTGATTCTTCGCCAGGCCGAGCATGGCGCCGGTGCCGCCGACGGCTTGCTCGGGGGTGACATTGAGTTGCGACAGGGTGCCCAGCAGACCGGCGGTCTGGGAGGTCGGTGCGGCGGATGTGGCCTTGTCGCCGCCCTGCATGCCGGCAATGGCATTGGCCGCATCGTTCAGGCTGAAACCGCCGGCCAAAGCCGAACCGGCTGCCAGGGTCATCAGGGTAGCCAGGGCGAAACCGCGTGGAATATTCATCGAAACAACCTCATGGGGCGAGAAACCACCCGGATTCGGGCGGCGGGAAAACAGTGTTTTGACTGAGGCCAACGGCGAATGTTCCGACACCCGCCCTGCCGTCCGGCGGCTGCATCCAGGCCCGTTGCTGCTGCGTATATCGTCCATAAGTGCCAACCCCAGCCCCCCGGCGCGAGGCAGCAAGACGTGAATGGAACAACCGACCCTCCTGGACTAATCTTTGGCTGCGTCAATCAGCGCCTGTCGTTGCCCCTTGCCCCAGTTCCTGCCAGGAGAACCGCCATCTCGAGCCTCGACACCGATCAGCTGCGACACCTGCTGGCCCAGTGTTCACTGGGAGATCGCCGGGCCTTCGAAACCCTCTATCGCAGTGTTGCGCCCCGCCTGCACGGCGTTGCCCTGCGCTTCATGGGCCGCCGCGATCTGGCCGAGGAAGTGCTGCAGGAAAGCTTCGTGCGCATCTGGAACAACGCCGTACGCTACCAGCCGCACCTGTCCGCCCCCCTGACCTGGATGATCAACATCACCCGCAACCAGGCCATCGACCAGTTGCGCAAACACCGCGAACGGCCCCTGGGCGAACTCGAAGAGCAACAGCTGGAGGATCAAAGCCCTTCGGCCCACGAACAACTGGACAGCGCCCGCTCCGCCGTGGCCCTGAACCGCTGCCTGGAAAGCCTTGACGGCATGCAACGCCAATCCATCACCGTGGCCTACTTCCAAGGCCTGTCCTGCTCGGAGCTGGCCGAACACCTGGCGGCGCCCCTGGGCTCGGTGAAATCCTGGATTCGCCGGGGCATGGAACGCCTGCGCCGGTGCCTTGAATCATGAACTATCAAACCCCTGAACGCCGCCGCGCCTTGGCCGCCGACTACGCCATCGGCCTGATGCAGGGCGCCGCGCGCCGCCGCTTCGAAATGCTCCTGCTGGACGACGCGGCCCTGCGCGAAGAACTGGCGCAGTGGCAGGAAAGCCTCGCCCCCCTGACCGACGCCTTGCCGGAAGAGGTGGTGCCCGAACGAGTCTGGGAGGGTATCCAGGCGCGCATCGAGCCTCAGGTCCTGCATGTACCGAAAAAGAATCCACTGTGGATGCGCCTGCGCTTGGCGATTGCCGCCTGCGCGGTCGTGGCGACTCTGTACATCGGCTTTATCCAGCAAAGCGATCAGGTGCGCTACAGCGCCACCCTGCTCAGCGCCGACCAGCAACCGGCGCTGCGGATCAAGGCCCACGCCCAGTACCTGCAAGTCGAACCCTTGACCCTGGCCACCGTCGGCCTGGACCGCAGCCTGGAACTCTGGGCGATCCCTGCCGACGGCAAACCGATTTCCCTCGGCGTGGTGCCGGTGGGCGGCCAAGGCAAGATCAACCTGAGCCCGGCCCAACGCGAACTGCTGGGCACCCCGATAGCCCTGGCCGTGAGCCTGGAACCCCACGGCGGCTCACCCACCGGCCAACCCACCGGGCCGGTGCTGTACCAGGGACAACTTACAGTGCTGTAACCGGCACCCGCTGGCGTAGGAGCGGGCTTGCCCGCGAACGCCCTCAAGGTAAACTCCGCGCCCAGGCCCCCACCCACGCCTTTGCAGACAGCCCCCCTGCCTGCCATGGAAGACCCCGCGCCACCTGGCGCCATCAACCGAACGGACTCTTATGAGAGCTGCGCTATACAGCTGCATCCTGCTGGCCCTGGCAACGGCCCTGTTCCTCTGGCGAATCGGCACCCCGGTCGATAGCAGCCAATGCGCCGACACGCCCCCGGGCCCCCTGACCGGCTTCATCCGCCAGCACTTCAGCGATCGCCAGGGAGCCGACTGGCGCGACGACGGCAGTGCCTTGGGCATTCTTGGCGTTGCCGAGGCCCAGGCGTTCGCCCGCCAACCCGAGCGTTACTACTGCGAAGCCCTGAACCTGCTGCAGGACCCACAGCGAACCCAGACCGAAAAGGTGCATACCACGGCCCTGATGCTGTCCCTGCCCCTCGACTACTACCTGGACCTCATGGACCGCAGCCACCAGCTGTACCAGCGCGGGGCCATGGACCGCCCCGTCCTGACCCTGGTGCTGATACCAAGAGGCACGGCGCTGAACTACTGGTGGCTGCCCCAGTGGCGCTCGCGCTTCCAGCGGGATGCGCCAGGCATCCTGGCCGAGACCGACATAAAGGAAATCCTGAGTGGCGAACACTGGTTCGACTACCCGGGTAGAGGCTATTGATCAGGCTTGATTGGCGGGCAACACAAACCCGCCAATAGGCGGGTTTGTGCAATCTGCATGAGGTTATCTGAACAATTCGGCATGGCTGCCCAGATCGACAAAGGTCACAAGACCGGCTCGGGCCACGTCATAAATCAGCAGAAAATCGCCACCGATATGACACTCTCTGAAACCGTCCCACTCCCCTTTCAACGCATGATCGAGGTACTGGGCCGGTAGTGGCTCCCCCAGGAACAGCAGCACCATGACCTTGCGCACTTCGTGCATATCACGACGCCCTGCACGCCGATAGCGCTCCCAGGACTTTTTAAACTCCGGCGTTTGTGCGCATTGCCTGGGCAGGTCAGCGCGCTTGGGGTTCCTCTCCGGCTTCGCCATCAGCATCCCTCAACATGTCGTCAATCGAGTCGTACTGACGACGAATCTCACGCGCCTGCGCCATGGCACGAGCGGTTTTCTCTGATGGGACACGCACTTCGAAAGGCAGTCCCTGCACGGCCACAACCTGACGCAGGAACAGGCGCATGGCCTCACTGAGGCTCAGCCCGCAGGCTTCCAGCACAGCAGTAGCACTCACCTTCAAGTCCTCGTCTATGCGGCAACGCACATCAGTGGTTTTCAGTAATGCAGCCAAGGTATCACCTCTATTGGTTATTTGTAGCTACATTGTCGCTACGTTTTTCCATTCTGCGAGGTCGACTCTTTGCGGTCAACCGATTTCAGTGGACCGGCCTCGTGGACAGCGCCTCGTGCACGTTCAGCGACGCCACAGCGGACGAAACCTTCTGCAAGACATCCACCACCCGACGCCTTGCCGCTCCTGCGCCAGCGGCTTATAGTCCGCCGGTCGCCGAGATGGCGACCGGGTTTGGCGACCCGTCAGATACAAGGCGTACACGGTTTCCGCGCTCAGTGGAAAACGTGAGCGCAAGCGCATCCGTTGCTTTATGGCAGCTGTGCGCGGGAGACCTTCGGGTCTGCCGGGTTCTTGTGTCTCCGGTTCGCCAACCTGCGTACAGCTGCCACCCAATGCTTGGCGACAGATGAGTGGCGGCATTCAGGAAGACGACACAGGAGTGTTATCGAATGAACCGTTACATGCCGATCACCGGCCACGACTGCAATATCCCCTCCCTACTGATCGACACTCAGGCGCCGCTGGATGTGCTCCATGAAGCCGCCGCCTTCCGTATCCGCGCCGTGACCCAGGTGCTGGAGCAACTGGCCTTGAGCGATGCCCTGGGCAAGGACCCGGTACTGGCCCAGGAGCTGGCCCAGCTCTGCGCCATTCCCCTGCGCGATGGCTGCGACCTGATGGATGTGCTGGGACG
>NZ_VYKE01000199.1:0-7338 GCF_032424515.1 Pseudomonas sp. JV245A | reverse complement strand
AGCCCGGCCGCCCAGCCGAAGCCGAAGTGCCAGGCGATAAAACCCGAGATCAGCCCGCAGGCCAGTTCGGTCAACGGGTAGCGCGGGCTGATGGAGCTATTGCAGTGGGCGCAGCGGCCACGTAGCCACAGGTAACTGAGCAGCGGAATGTTTTCCCAGGGGCGGATCGCCTGCGCACAGTGCGGGCACTGGGAGTGCGGCAGCATCAGGTTGTAGGGCGCAGCCACAGGTTCCGGCTCCAGCCCCAGTACGTCGCGGGCCTGGGCTCGCCAGTCGCGTTCGAGCATTTTCGGCAGGCGCCACACCAGCACGTTGAGAAAGCTGCCGACGATCAGGCCCAATACCAGGGCCGCAGCCACGAAGGCCATGGGGTAGAGAGTGAGGGCGTCAGTCAGGGGCATGTTCAGATCGCTGTACCGAGTTGGAAGATAGGCAGGTACATGGCAACCACCAGGGCGCCGACGATACCCCCCAGGACCACCATGATCAACGGCTCCATGAGGCTGGTCAGGCTGTCCACCAGGTTGTCCACCTCGACCTCGTAATGGATCGCGACTTTTTCCAGCAGATGATCCAGGGTTCCGGACTCTTCGCCGATGGCGGTCATCTGGATTGCCATGGTCGGGAAGACGCCGCTGGTGCGCATGGCAAAGTTCAATTGCATGCCGGCGGCGACCTGCTGGCGGATCCGTTGCACCGCTTGCCTGAAGACTGGGTTGCCGCTGGCTCCGGCCACTGAATCCAGGGCCTGCACCAGGGGAACGCCGGCGGCGAAGGTGGTGGCCAGGGTCCGTGCGTAGCGGGCCACCGCGGATTTGTGCAGCAGTGGCCCGGCCAGGGGCATGTGCAAAAGGCCGACATCCAGGCGGTCACGCAAGCTCGGGAAGCGCTGATAGGCCAGGCGCGCCGCAAGCCCGCCCAGCACACCGGCGGCCAGCAGCAGCGCCCCCTGCTGCTGGATGAAGTGTGACAGAGCGATGACCCACTGGGTGAGCATTGGCAACTCGGCATTGAAACCGGCGAACAAGCTCTGGAACTGGGGGACCACCTTGAGCAGCAGGATGCTGCTGACCACGACCGCCACGCCGATCACCGCCAAGGGATAGACCATGGCTTTCTTCAGCCGCGCCTTCAGGTTCTCGCTCTTTTCCTTATAGGTGGCGACTCTCTCCAGCAGGGTATCCAGGGCGCCGGCCTGCTCGCCGGCGTCCACCAGGTTGCAGTACAGCGGGTCGAAGTGGCGTGGTTGTCTGCGCAATGCCGTGGCCAGGCTGGAGCCGGCCTCGATGTCGCGCTTGAGGCTGGCCAGCAGTTGGCGCATCTGCGGATGCTCGAAACTTTCGGCAATGATGTCGAAGGATTGCAGCAGCGGCACCCCGGCCTGCATCAGCGTGGCCAACTGCCGGGTGAGCAGGGCAATGTCCCGTGCCCCTACTCGCTGATGCAGGCGCAGCCAGCCCTTGGGTTTGCGTCGGACTCGGGTTGGGGTGATGCCCTGTCTGCGCAATTGCGCCCTGATCAGGGCCGGGGTCGCGGCGCTGAGTTCTCCGGTGAGGGGGCGGCCCTGGCTGTCGGTGCCGTGCCAGAGATAGACACTGGTCGCGGGTGCTTTTACCGCCATGGTTCGATCCTTGGTGCAAGGGTGGATAGGGAGGCGCAAGCGCCCTGCTGTGTTCGAACGGGTGATAGATCACCCTGACCCCCGGACGTTCCTTGGTGGGGGCGCGAGCCGACTGTCGGGTCGCCATGCACCTGTCCAAGCCTAGCTGGCGAGGCGCTGCCCGAGAGGGGCAGGGGCTGACGAAATTTGTCAGTTTGTGCGACTCCTTGCGCTCAAGGCCATGGGCTATCGCGCCTGCAGGCCACGTAATCCGTGGGTTAGCCCCTGGCACAGGCTGTGCTTCACGCCTTTGTGCTCATGCAACACTCGTCCATGCCAGGAGGCAACCCATGAAACATCAATCCGGTTTTACCCTGATCGAATTGCTGGTGGTGGTAGCCATCATCGGCATCCTCGCCACCGTGGCGATGCCGATGTATGCCAAGTACCAGGCGCGGGCCAAGGTGATTGCCGCCCTGTCGGAGGCGTCGGCCCTGAAGGTCAACGTCGAGGATCTGCTGAACCAGGGGACCGATCCGACCCTGGCCCTGGCCGGGGGCACGGCCCAGACCGCCAACTGCCAGATGAGTGCCGGCGGGACGGCGGCCACCGGTGAAGGCAGCATTGGCTGCACCCTGCTCAATGCGCCGGGGCCGGTGCTGAACAAGACCCTGACCCTGACCCGTTCGGCGACTTCAGGATGGACATGCACCACCACTGTGGAGGCCGACTATGCGCCCAAAGGCTGTGGTGCGGAGGGGGCTTGAGGAGGCTTTTCACGATTGGCTAGGCCGCGCTGAAAAAGCCGCAACTTGCATGCAGATTGGCGGGCAGTCATGCATTTTGCATGATGCCGAATTATTTAGGATTTTATAACTTATTGATTTTTATGAATATTTATAGGCTCCTAGACTTGGCACAGCACCTGCAATATCCCTCATAACCCTGTTGCCAGGACACGGCGCAGGCTTTCTTAAAGAACAGGAGTTACTCGTATGAAGAAGTTCGCTATCGCTGCCGCAACTGCTACCGCTCTGACCCTGACCATGGCTAACGCAGCATTTGCGCAGACCACTCAAAACACCCAGTCGCCCATGGTGGTGGCTGCCGGTGAAGTGACCAAGGCCAAAGAGGCCACCTCCGATACCTGGATCACCACCAAAGTGAAAAGCGATCTGGTAACCGAGAAAGGCATTCCTGGCACCGACATCAAGGTTGAAACCAACAAGGGCGTTGTTTCGCTGTCGTCCACTGTTGCGGTAACCGAGGCTCAGAAAGCTACCGCCGTGGCCATCACCAAGAAAATCAAAGGCGTCAAGGCAGTTTCCGCTGACGGCCTGAAAGCCGAGTAACACTCACGCTTCTCGCCTGGACAGGGAGAGGGTGCGGTAGACGAGCCGAGTGATACGTCTGCCGCTTCTCAAAAGGGTTCATGCGGAAGATCACAAGGACGTGATCATTACAGGCCCCGGCACTGAGTGTCGGGGCCTGTTCTATTGTGGGCGCCAGGCAGGCGCTGCAGGAGAGACCGGCCGGGCTGGGTGGAGCCCGGCGCGAGAGGTTTATTCGCTGTCCAGGTGCAGCGGGGTGACGACCCGGCCATCGCTTTCGGCCTGGCCCAGGTTGGCATCGATGAAGTAGACCCGGTCGTCGGCCAGTTGGCCCTTGTCCACCAGGAAGTCCTTGATGCTGCTGGCGCGCTCCTGACCCAGTTGTCGCAACAGCACGTCGCTGCTGCTCCAGAACTTGATCAAACCTTCACGCAGCTTGGCGCTGCGTTCGTCGCGGCTGAGCTGGGTCCATTCCGCCGGCGGCTGCTGTTTCAGGCGGGTGCGGTAGATACCTTCCAGCAGAGGGGCCTTTTCGCCCTCGGGAACCTGCAGCAGGGACGCCTGGGCGGGGACCTTGTCACCGCGGCGCTGGAGGATCTTGTAGTAGTTGTATTGGTATTCGCGCTCCAGCCGCTGCTCGGCGATCAGCGGGCCGTCACTGCTCTGGGCGCTGGTACCTTCGATTTCCAGGCGCAGGGTCGGACGCTCCTTGAGCGCCTTGGCCAGGGTGGTCAGGGCCGACTCGGATTCCTTGCTCAGGTCGCTGGAGCCTGGAGCGAAGGACACGTTGCTCAGGTCTTCCGAGCCACCACCGCTGACCAGCCCGCCAATGAACTTGAAGGGGGCCTGGGCGGCGCGCAGCACCAGATTGCGCAGGGTCTGCCAGACAATCGGCATCACGCTGAACTGCGGGTTGTTCAAATCACCGGAGATAGGCAGCTCGATGGAGATCTTGCCGTCCGTATCTTTCAGCAAGGCCACTGCCAGGCGGATCGGCAGATCCACGGCGTCCGGGCTGTCGACCTTTTCCCCCAGTTGCAACTGCTCGACCACCAGTTTGTTCTCGGCCTTGAGCTGGCCCTTGGTGATCATGTAGTGCAGGTCGAGGTTGAGCCGACCCTTGCGGATGCGGAAACCGGCGAATTTCCCGGAGTAGGGGGTCAGGGTGGTCAGTTCAACTCGTTTGAAGCTGGTGGCGATATCCAGGGCGGCCATCGGATCGAACGGGTTGACGCTGCCCTTGATGGTCACCGGCGCATAGCGGTCGACCTTGCCCTTGACGTCCACGTCTGCCGGCTTGGCCTGGCGGCTGTCGATGGTGCCGACATGGCCGTTGAGCTGCTGGATGGCGGTAGCGAAGTTAGGCGTCAGGCTCAGGTCGGCGAAGTTCGCCGAACCGTCGTTGATGGCGATTTCACCGATGTGGATGCCCAGAGGCTTGCTTGAGCTGGGCTCGGACTTCGTCGAGGATTTGCCACCACTGCTGGGTGGTTGTGGAATCAGCAGGTCGTCGATATTGGTGGTGCGGTCATCGTTGATGATGAAGCGTGCATAGGGCTGCATCAGGTTGACCCGGCTGATGGTCAGGCTGTCACCGTGCTGATAGTTCAGGCCTTCGACCACCAGTTGTTTCCATTTCACGAAGTCGCGGGTCTTGAGGGTGTCCAGGGTGTGCAACTGGTCCACATTGGCCCGGCCGGTGACGCTGAAAGTCAGGGGTTCGACTTTCTTCAGGTCCACTGCCAGGTCACTGCCGAGCATGCCGCTGCGCAGTTCAAGGCGGATGAACGGGCTGATATAGGACTGGGCGACGCGCAGGTCGATGTCCCGGGTCTGCACCTTGAGTTTGGCGCTGACAGGGTTGAGGTTGACCTCGCCGGTGGCGTTGACCTTGCCTTGTTTGCCCAGGCCGGTATCGAGCTTGAGGGTGAAGGGCGACTGGTTGAGGCTGTCGAAGTTCTGTAGGTCCAGGTTCAGCGGCCCCAGCTCCAGGGCTACGGCGGGCTTGGCCTTGCGATCGGCCAGGTGCACCTGGTAGTTGCGCAGTTGCACGTCCTTGAGCAGCACCTGCCAGGGTTTGCCTGGTACTGCCGGTTCCTTGGGGGCGTCGGCGGCGGCCGGCTCGGGTTTTGGCGCCGGTTTGGCCGGCTGACTGGCGAAGAGCTTTTGCCAGTCCAACTGGCCGTCGGCTTCAAGGGCGGCCCAGGTTTCGAGCTTTTGGCTGCGGACCTTGCCGACAATCACGTGCTGCTTGGCCAGGTCGACTGTGGTTTCGCTGACGTCCAGGCGCTCCAGACGCGCCAGTGGGCGACCGTCCGGGGCCTTGATGGCAAAGGGCGCGACGCTGATGGAGGTGTTGTCCAGCAGCAGCTCGGTTTCCTTGGTCAGGCTGAATTTGTAGTGGGTACTGAGGTTGACCACGCCGTCTTCCAGCACCAGCGGCACCGCATCGCGCACATAGGGCCACCAGGCTTTCATCTTGCCGTCGGTGACTTTCAAGGTGCCTTCGGAGGTCAGCGGCGTCACGCTGAAGTTGCCGCTCCAGTCGATCTGCCCGCCCTCGGGGCCGGTGGCCACCAGCGTCATGTCGGCGCTGTCGTCCGGCAGGGTACTGAGGTTCTTCAGCTCAAAATCGAGCTTGTTGTAGAGGAATTCGATGGGTTCGCTGGGGCGCAGGTCCTGGAAATGCAGGTAGCCGCCGGCCAGATTGATGCGTTCGATGCGTACCGGGAAGGGTTTGGCGTTGGGGTCGCTTGGGGTCGGTTCGCTGGCCGGCAGCTTGAACAGGGCCAGGAGGTTGAGCTTGCCTTCCTTGTCGAAGAGGATTTCGGTCTTGGGCTGGTCCAGCTCGACATCCGCCAGGTGCAGCGCACGTTTCCACAGGCTGTCCAATTGCAGATTGGCGTAGAGGCGATCGAAGGCGATCTGCTCCTTGCCAGGTTCACCGATGCTCAGGCCCCAGAGGGTCAGCTCCAGGCTGAAGGGATTGAGCTCGATGCGCTGGATATGGGCTGGGGTGGTGGCGTAGTTGGCCAATTGCTGGTTGGCCACCCGCAAGGCAATGCCCGGCAGAATTAGAAAGCCCAGCAGACTGTAAAGGGCGAGAGCGGTCAACAAGGCGCAAAGAGCGCGAATCAATCCTTTGGTCATGCGAGGCTTCATCTATCTGAATCGGAAGTGCCTTGGAGTATGGCACGCGTTTACGGTTCCGAAACCACTCCAGTCTTCAGGATTGTTCAGATTTCCTGCTCTTGGTCAAAGTTGCAGGATCAAGGTTTTCAGTGGGGGTTGCCCGTCTTGGGAAGGGAAGTCCGCGGCGGGTACCAAGACCTGGCAGTCGCGCACCGGACGCCCGGCCTTCTCGGCGCAGCGCAATACTTGTTCACGCCAGTCCGGCATCGAGACCTTGGCCAGGTTGTTGCAGCAGATCAGCACGCCGTCTTCGGCGGTGGCCAGCAGTGCCGGCTTGAGCAGGCTCTGGTAATCACGCAGCAGGTCGACCGTACCGAAGGCGCTCTTGGCCCAGGCTGGCGGGTCCAGCAGTACCAGGTCGTACTGGCGCTGTTCAAGGCGCGGATAGCTGGGCAGTTTCTGCCCGCGGCGCTGGCTGATGGGCAGGCCCGCCAGTTGGCGGATGGCCGGGAAATAGTCCGACTGCACGAACTGCATCTGTGGCAATTGCGGGTTGAGCTGGCCGTTCTCCCGTCCGACGGCCAGGTTGCCCTCGGCGAAGTCCAGGTTGCACACCTCGCGCGCGCCGCCAGCTGCGGCGCTGAGGCCTACGCCACAGGTGTAGGCGAAGAGGTTGAGCACGCTTTTACCCGCGCTGTGTTGCTTGACCCAGCCACGGGCGTTGCGCAGGTCGAGAAACAATAGCGGGTCCTGCCCGGCGTGGCGTCCACGCACGCGGTAATTCAGGCCCCATTCGTGGCCAACCAGGTCCTCCAGGGCAGCCTCTTCGGCGCGGTACACCGAGTCTTCGCGGTCGATCCGCGAGTTGCCCCGGGAGCGGTCGTTGTAGACCAGCAGGGTCGACAGGTTCAGATGCTGATTGATGCTGTCGTGCAGTTGCAGCAGGGTGTCGCGTTCCAGCGTCTGGTGAAAGCTCTGTACCAGCAATTGCGGGCCATAGCGGTCGATGGTCAGGCCGCCGGCACCCTCCTGGCTGCCGTGGAACAGGCGATAGCAGTCGGTGCCTTGCTGATGCAGCTCGGCGAGCAGGTCCTGGCGGTGATCGAGAGCGGCGCGCAGCGCCTGATTCAAGGAGGACATGCGGAGCGCCTTGGAGCTGAGGAGTGAGGCGCGGCAGTTTACCAGCGTCCCGTCCGTTGTAGGAGCCAGCTTGCTGGCAAAGACGATCATGCGCACGTCTTCCCCGTAGGAGCCAGCTTGCTGGCGAAAGCGCTT
>NZ_VYKE01000198.1:0-7363 GCF_032424515.1 Pseudomonas sp. JV245A | reverse complement strand
GGCTTGCCGGCGAAGCGGCCGTTAAGTCATGCAGCGCCTGGGCCGGCGCCTTCGCTGGCAAGCCAGCTCCTACGGGGGAGCGCCTACATCCGGGACTCCCGAAAGAACCAGGAAAAGCAAAAGCACCATGTAGGAGCCGGCTTGCCGGCGAAGAGGCCCGTAAGTCATGCATCGCCTGGCCCAACGCCTTCGCTGGCAAGCCAGCGCCCTCACCTCCCCACTCCACCAATGAGCGTTTCAACAACTAGCTGAAAATAAAACCACGAAAAATACTACTAAGCCCTGGGACTTTTCTTATATCTAATACTGACGTTCACCATCAGGATTCCCTCTTGAATAATTATATTTTCGAGGAGTACTCCATGAAAAAAACTCTCGCTTCAATCGTCTCAGTAACTGCACTCAGCCTGTCGAGCCTGACCATGGCCGCCGATCTCGGCCCCGCCTGTAACGAATACTTCAAGCAAATTGATGAGTTGGTGGCAGCCAGCCCTCAAGGTGAAGCAATGAAGGCGCAATATGAAGCAGCAAAAACACAAATGATGTCGATGCCGAGCACAGCTCAAGAACAGGCGTGCAAGCAAGCTTCCGAGATGATGAAGCAGGCCATGAGCAATATGCCGGCCAAGAAGTAATTCAATAGGCACGTATACCCGCTGTACGTGCCACTTCACGTCATCAGCAGTATTCCTGTAGAACCACAACAATGAATATAGTCATCTTGGTTGCCGGTATTTTCTGTGCATACCTGGCCGTACTTTACCTGTTCATGAAACGCAAGAAATCCAGCCAGCTCACACACTTCAAATCGCGGCACTCCAATGCCCCACTCGACGAAAAGCAAAAAAGAGCATTGGCATTTGGTGGAATTCTATTTAGCAATCGATTTGAAAAGATCCTGACCATCCTTCCAGAAGACAACCTGGATAAATACATCTCAGGACTCAGGAGCGAATGGCAGATCGACAACTCCGACAGCGCGAAGGAAACCTTGAGCGAGCTGGCCAACCTCTCCAGGAGCAAAGATCTCGATCAACATATCGAGGCCCCGCTTCCCGAGGTCAAAGCCGTTCAGAAGAGCATCGCCAAAGAGTTGGGTATCTCACTGGCGACGGTAGAAAATACCCAATCCACCTTTGCCTGGGACACCATGAGAGCGGTGTCATTGGCCAGATGGTGTTACTGGGCGGGGTATCTGACAGAACAGGAAACCTGGGCCTTTATCCACGAATCTGCCGAGACCGCCAGCCGGCTTGGAGCAGGTTGGGAGGACTACACCGTATCCTTTTTGCTGGGCAGGACCCTTCACGGCTTCGAGCTTGACGACATCGGCTCCATGGCCAAATACGTCCTCAACGGGAAAGCCAGGGGCAGCCAGGACACCGATATTTACTTGAAGTACTCGTACAAATAACACCTGCAAGACATCCTAGCGCCGGAGGCTTCACAAGCACCCGGCGCACAATATCCTGTGACCTCCCAGTTCCTGTTAACCACAACGGGTAGCTGTTCCCTCCCCGCGGCTGGTGCAGCCCTGCAATCATCGCCACCTTGCAACAATTTACTGCCTGCCGGTCGAGACCCGTGTCGCTGGCGAACGCTGCACAACAGCTTCAATGCACTATCAGCGCCGGCTGCTGGTAACCGCTGTCGAGCCCTCAGTCCGCCTGATCCTGATCCTGCTCAAGTCTGCTGCGCAGCTGGTTCAGAACACGCTGGGTGGTCTGGATCTCCTCAACCTCCAGCCCTTGCGCCAGCTCGTTGATCCAGGGCGCTTGCAGCTTCAATGCCTGATCGAATGCCGCCTTTCCCGCCGCCGTCAGCAGCACCAGTTGCGCCCGGCGGTGGTGCGGGTTCGGCTGAAATTCCAGCAGGCCATCCTTCACCAGATCGTTGACGATCCGCTGAACGTTCTGCCGGTTGGCACCCATGTCACGGGCAATCCATGACACCGGCTGCGCCCGCTCGGCAGCCACGATCGTGCCAAGCAGCTGCCAGCGGGCACTGGTGAGACCTATCTCGGCCACCAGGCGATCGCCTGCGGTGAGCATGCGCGCACTGGCTCGAAAGAGTTCGAGGACCAGATCGGTCATGGCGCGTCCAGCGGGGGTGTGGTTTGGTTTTTTCATGCCGCGAACTTTTCCACATTGACATGATGATGTCAATCGAGCTAGTTTTTTGCCCATCGCACCACTTTGTCATCATGTTTACATTCTGGAGGCCGTCATGTTGTCCATCCGCCCGCTCGATCCCGTGGTTCCCCTTCACCAGCAACTCCAGTGCAGCGAATCGCCGGTGGTGCTGGTCAACCTGTTCACCGTCGACCAGGACGATATCCCCGACCTGCTGCGTGCCTGGGAGCTGGATGCCAACTGGATGAAACAGCGTGCCGGTTACATTTCCACGCAGCTCCACCAGGCCATCGGTGGCAGCTGCATGTTCTTGAACTACGCGGTATGGGAGTCGGTGGAGCGCTTTCGCGAAGCCTTCAGCCACCCGGATTTCGCCAACGCCCTGGGCCGTTACCCCTCAAGTGTCTTGGCCATGCCCCATCTGTTCACCAAGGTAGCCGTGCCAAACATCTGCACGGCTTGAACACAGCCCCATTGACTGACGGGAAGCCCCCCATGCTCAAACGACTCCACCTCACCGCCAGCCTGCTGGCCCTGCTGTGCATCGCCACGTTCTTTGTCTCGACCCTGCTGGTGGAAAGCATGGGAACCCTGCATGCGATCGCTCAACTCAAGCAACTGATCGTCAGCCCCGGGCTCTGGGTGCTGATTCCGGCAATGGCAGTGGCGGGAGCCAGCGGCATGGGGCTGAGCCGGGCCCGGCAGGGACGCCTGATCGCCTCGAAGCAAAAACGCATGCCCTTCATTGCCGCCAACGGCCTGTTGGTGCTCGTGCCCTGCGCAATTGTGCTCAACCAGTGGGCGTCGGCAGGCAGCTTCGACACGGGTTTTTACGTGGTGCAGGTCATCGAACTGATCGCCGGGGCCACCAACCTCACATTGATGGGGTTGAACGTGCGTGATGGTTTGCGGCTTAGCGGTCGGTTGTAGAGGGCCATGCCTTGGGGCCGGTAGGCCATGCGTTGCCTGGACCGACGCCTTCGCTGGCAAGCCAGCTCCTACGGGGCTCCGACCAGCACGCATTTCTGTAGGAGCCGGCTTGCCGGCGAAGAGGCCCGTAAGCCATGCAGCGCCTGGGCCGACGCCTTCGCTGGCAAGCTAGCTCCTACGGAGGAACCAGACCACCGTAGGGCAAAAAACCGCGCTCAAACCTTGAACCGCGCCACCAGCCGGTTCAACTCGATCGCCAGATTGGCCATCTCCCCGCAGGCGCTGGCCGTCTGGCTGGCCCCCGCCGAGCTCTGGATCGACAGCTCGCGAATGCTGGTCAGGTTCTGGTCCGCCTCGCGCGCCACCTGGGCCTGTTCTTCCGAGGCGGTGGCAATCAGCAGGTTGCGTTCGTTGATCTGGGTAATCGCCTGGGCGATCTGCTTGAGGGACAGGTCGGCGTTCTGCGCCACGGAGATCGAGCTGCTGGCCATCTCGGCGCTGACGTTCATGGCGCTCACCGCGTGGGTCGAGTCGGCCTGGATCGCGGTGATCATCTGTTCGATTTCCTGGGTCGACTGCTGGGTGCGGTGGGCCAGGGCCCGCACTTCATCGGCCACCACCGCAAAGCCGCGGCCCTGCTCGCCGGCCCGCGCCGCTTCGATGGCGGCGTTGAGGGCCAGCAGGTTGGTCTGTTCGGCAATGGCGCGAATCACTTCCACCACTTTGCTGATGTCCTGGGCGCGGCTGGACAGCGCCTTGACCTGCTCGCCAGTGGTGGCGACGTTGCCGGCCAGGCCTTCGATGGCCTTGAGGGTCTGGGCCACGTTCTCGATGCCGGAGCGGGTGAACTCCATGGACTCGCGGGACGACTGGGCGGCGGCTTCGGCGTTGCGGGCCACCTCGTCCACCGCGGCGCTCATTTCGGTCACCGCGGTGGCCGCCTGGCTGACTTCGTCGTTCTGGCGCACCAGCCCGCGGCTGGCGTCTTCGGTCACGGCGGTCATTTCTTCCGAGGCCGAGGCCAGTTGGGTGGAGGAATCGGCGATGTGAGCGATGGTTTCCCGCAGGTTGGTCTGCATCTGCGCCAGGGCGGCCAGCAGGCGGCCGGCTTCATCGCGGCCACTGACGCCGATCTCCCGGGACAGGTCGCTGCCGGCAATGCGTTCGGCCACGGCCAGGGCGTCACTGATGGGCGCGGTGATGCTGCGGGTCAGCACCGCCGCCAACACCACGGTGAGCACCACGGTCACCCCCATCAACACCAGCACCAGGGTCAGGCCGCCGCTGTAGACCGACGCGGCAGTAATCCCCGCCTGCCTCGCACCCTCGTCATTGAAGTCCGAGAGTTTGTCCATCTTCTCTTGCATGGCGTTGGTCATGGGGCTGATGCGGGTATTGATCAGGGTGATGGCCGCGGCGTTGTCGCCACTGCGCAGCAGCGGCTCCAGCTCGTCCACCAGCTTGAAGTAGGCCTGCACATCGGTCGCTACAGCCTGGTACAGCTCACGCTCCGCCGGCCCGGTGATCAGGGGTTCGTACTGGTTGATGGTGTTCTGCAGGTTGGATCGATAACCGCTCAACGAGGCGATGCGGGTCTGGCGCTGCTGTTCGTCGGTGGTCACGGTGATGCGGATGCTTTCCAGACGCAGGCGCAAGACGCTGGTCTTCATCTTGCCGATCTCGCGGATGCTGGTCATCCAGTTGGTCTCGACATCCTGCTCCGCGTCTCGCAGCTTGCCCATTTGCAGCACGGCGACAATGCCCAGGGCGAACACCACCAGGACAATGAGCGAGAAAAAGACGGCAGACCTTGGAGCAAGATTCATTGTCCTGACGTTCATTTTTTATCTCTCTAATAGAATGGTCGGTACTTCCCTGCTGTCATTCCACGCTATCGACTGAGTGTCAGAGAGCTGCAAACAAGCCGACGACCAGGTTAGCGGCCCACCCGGCACGGCAACGTCGATACTCACTCGGGTCAATCCAGGCCTGTCGGGACGCAGGCCCCACTCGGTCCTCCTGCGCCCATGTCCCCCTTGGCGCGTGAGCATCAGTTAAGTCGAATAACGCGGCCCGCGCCGTCTCGATTTTTCTGGGCAATGGCACCTGGAGCCCGGCATCTATCCACGGGGGGCCTAACAAGCCATAGCAGATGATGGCGTTTTGTCACTACCGTCGATCAGACCGCTGTTGAAAAGAGACGCCGCCGCTCGATCAGGTTGCGCCTGAACGGGGCAAACCCACCCTGGCCTCGCCCACGGGCCGGAACCGCGACCACCGATTGCCCACTGAAGAAACCCATCGCTACGGCCTATAATGCCGCCGCCCCCACGTTCTGAAGGATCAGCAATGTCCATCACCAATCCAAAAGTCATCGATATCTGGGCCATCCCCAAATCGGCGCCCGACAGCCTGCTGTTGATCATGGTCGACCCCCTCGAATGGGGTGACGAAGCGGCACACAGCGAACACCTGCTCCTGCTGCAAGAGAAGATCAACACCTACATCACATTCATCGAAAGTGAAGAGATCTACAGCGAAATTCCCGATGCCTGCGGCAAACACCTGATTATCCGAGTGCTGGGTTTGCACGAACTGCCAGAGCAGGTGGATTGGTTTTTCAAACGCATTACCGAGATCCTCAACGAGCGCGGCATCGGCTTCGATTTCGAGCTCAAAGTCAACGAAGAGGCTCCCAGCCTGTAGCCTGCCACTTGCGCGCTGCCCCCAGTTGAGCAGCGCGCAGCAATACCTTATGCCGGCCGGATCAGCGCCCGATGAAGCGCAATGAAATCCACATGCCGCTCATGGAAAAACCCTCGATCTCCTCGTGCCGGTGCGGGCGCTCGGAACAGGCTCGCGCCACCGCTATCAGTGCTTACTCCCCGCTCCTTCTACAACGGCACAAGTCAGTGCAGTTGGAAAAATGCTTAGAGCACCCCGCCCGCGTGACGGCTGGAACCAGCAAACCCCATGGGCCCTTGCCTGTAGTCAGGCTGCCGGCCAGGGCACTGGCGAGGGAGTCGGGCGCGAATGAAATTCTATTTGAACTCGAAATACTCTCTCATCATTGCAATGGGCTTCATCGGCTCCACATTCAAGAAACCCAATACCTCAAGAAACCACGAGAGGTTATCTCCCAACACGGAAAGATCGTCCTCATCATTCGCCAGCAGACAAATGGCCAGTCGTGCCTTCAATACCTCCCGATCCCTGAGCTCGCGTACTGCTCCTTGCTCATCGATTTTTGCCCACCAGACCGCAGCCTGCGCCTTGCAGCGCTCAATAGGAATTTCCCCGGCGACATAGGCTTTCGCCAGGCGCAAAGGATCCTGCTCGCAGTCAGAGAACTTGATCTCCAGTTCTTGCAGAACCTTGATCAGGAAGCCGAGCTGGTGTTTGAGCGCAGCAGAGCTTTCAGTGGCCCGAATAATTGAACCGATATTGAATTTCTTGAAGTCATCCGGATTCATGCATCAACCTTGAAACTGAGTAAAGGATCACGACGATGGGGGCCCGATCATCATCGGCAACGGGCACATCCTATGGCCAAATATTCATTACGCAACGGTTGCTGGAAAATCGCTGGGGCGGTTCTCGCCATCAGGGCCTTGCCCGGCCACTAGAAGAGTTCCTGCAGCGTGCGCTGCATGTCCGCAGCGCCGTCGACGGATGCCCCCTCACCTGCGCCCACCGGCGGCGCATTGTCACTCCTGAACACCTCCATCGCCGTGCGGGAAGAATCCGCACTGGCCGCCGTGCCGTCCTCCAGGTTGATGCGCCGGGTCACGATGCCAGCCGGCTCCGCCTGGGAATAAGGCGCCGTGCCCTCAAGCGCGGCCGTCATGAACTCCATCCAGATCGGCAGCGCGATGGTCACGCCCCATTCGCGCCGTCCCAGGCTCTGCGGTTGGTCGAAGCCGGCCCAGACGCTGGTGACGTTGTGGCCGTTGTAACCGGTGAACCAGGAGTCCTTGGCCTCGTTGGTGGTGCCGGTCTTGCCGCCGATGTCCGGGCGATGCATGGCCGCGGCGGCGCGGCCGGTGCCACGCTGGACCACGCCCTGCAGCAGGCTGGTGAGCAGGTAGGTGGTGCGGCTGTCGACGATCTGTTCCGCCGGTATCTCGGGGGCCGGCTGCTGCGGGGTGGGCGCCGCTGGCGGGCGGGCCTGGAACAGGATCGCGCCCTGGCGGTCTTCGATCCGTTCGATGAAGTACGGGCTGATCTTGTAGCCGCCGTTGGCAAAGGTACTCCAGCCGGCCACCACCTCCATGGGCGTGACCGAAGCGGTGCCCAGGGCC
>NZ_VYKE01000197.1:0-7654 GCF_032424515.1 Pseudomonas sp. JV245A | reverse complement strand
ACAGCTGCAACCCCTTCTCCGGACCCGGTTCCCTCTCTTCCCCTGAGATCCCTCGCAACCATGTCCAGCAATGCCCCAGTCGGCCAACTCGCCTACGTCCTGCACAGCCGCGCCTACCGCGAAAGCAGTGCCCTGGTGGATTTTCTTACCCCCCAAGGTCGCCTGCGAGCGGTGCTGCGCAATGCCCGGGGCAAGGCCGGGACCCTGGCGCGGCCCTTCGTGCCCCTGGAGGTCGAGTTTCGCGGCCGTGGCGAACTGAAGAACGTCGGGCGCATGGAAAGTGCCGGCATTGCCGCCTGGCTCAATGGCGAGGCGTTGTTCAGCGGCCTCTATCTGAACGAGCTGTTGATTCGCCTGCTGCCGGCGGAAGATCCCCATCCTGCGGTATTCGACCACTACGCTGCCACGCTGCTGGCCCTGGCCGAAGGCCGTCCCCTGGAGCCTCTGCTGCGGGCCTTTGAGTGGCGCCTGCTGGATGACCTGGGCTACGGCTTTGCCCTGGACAGCGACATCCATGGCGCGCCCATTGCTGCCGACGGCCTGTATCGCTTACAGGTGGATGCCGGGCTGGAGCAGGTGTTCCTGCTGCAGCCGGGGCTGTTCAACGGCACCGAGTTGCTGGCCATGGCCGATGCCGACTGGAGCGCTCCCGGCGCGCTGTCGGCGGCCAAGCGCCTGATGCGCCAGGCCCTGGCGGTGCACCTGGGCGGCCGGCCCCTGGTCAGTCGCGAGTTGTTTCGCAAGCCTTAGTCTCCCCGTATGCTGTGCGCCGAATCTTCATTTATTCAGGAGCGCTTCCGTGACCACCAGCAATCGCATTCTTCTTGGCGTGAACATCGACCACGTTGCCACCCTGCGCCAGGCACGGGGCACCCGTTACCCGGACCCGGTCAAGGCAGCGCTGGACGCGGAAGAGGCGGGCGCCGACGGCATCACCGTGCACCTGCGCGAAGATCGCCGGCATATCCAGGAGCGCGACGTGCTGCTGCTCAAGGACGTGCTGCAGACCCGCATGAACTTCGAAATGGGCGTCACCGAAGAGATGATGGCTTTTGCCGAGCGTATCCGTCCGGCACATATCTGCCTGGTGCCGGAAACCCGCCAGGAGCTCACCACCGAAGGCGGCCTGGATGTGGCGGGGCAGGAGGCGCGGATCAAGGCGGCGGTAGAGCGGCTGTCGAAAATCGGTTCCGAAGTGTCCCTTTTTATCGACGCCGACGAGCGCCAGATCGAGGCCTCCAAGCGGGTCGGCGCGCCGGCCATCGAGTTGCACACCGGGCGTTATGCCGATGCCCAGACGCCCAGTGAAGTGGCCGAGGAGCTGCAGCGTATCGTCGACGGCGTTGCTGTTGGCCTGGCCCAGGGGCTGATCGTCAACGCCGGCCATGGCCTGCATTACCACAACGTCGAGGCGGTGGCGGCGATCAAGGGCATCAACGAGCTGAACATCGGCCATGCCCTGGTGGCACACGCTCTGTTTGTCGGTTTCAAAGGTGCGGTGGCTGAGATGAAGGCCTTGATCCTGGCGGCTGCGGCCAAGGCCTGAATCGCCTTCGCCGGCCAGCCGGCTCCTGCACAACCTGCGTAGGAGCCGGCTGGCCGGCGAATGCTTTTAAAGCGGCGGATTCTCTTCCGGCGGCTTGGTCTTGTTGACCCCGGGTACGTGCAGGTTGCCTTCGGCAACCTGGTCGCCTTCCAGCTGCGGCTGGGTCACCCAGGTGAGAATGTCGTAGTAGCGACGGATGTTGGCGACGAAATGCACGGGCTCGCCGCCCCGGGCATAGCCGTAGCGGGTCTTGCTGTACCACTGCTTCTGCGACAGGCGCGGCAGCATCTTCTTCACATCCAGCCACTTGTTCGGGTTCAGGCCTTCTTTCTCGGCCAGCTTGCGCGCATCGTCCAGGTGGCCGGTGCCGACGTTATAGGCGGCCAGGGCGAACCAGGTGCGGTCCGGTTCCTCGATCTTGTCGTCCAGCTGTTCCTTGATATAGGCCAGGTACTTGGCCCCGCCGCTGATGCTCTGCTTGGGGTCCAGGCGGTTGGAAACGCCCATGGCCTGGGCGGTGTTCTGGGTCAGCATCATCAGCCCGCGCACCCCGGTCTTGGAGGTGACCTCGGCCTGCCACATCGATTCCTGATAGCCCACCGCCGCCAGCAGGCGCCAGTCGAGCTTTTCCTGCTTGGCAGACGCCTTGAAGTGCTTCTCGTACTTGGGCAGGCGTTGCTGCAGGTGCTGGGCAAAGGTGTAGGCGCCGACATAGCCGAGCACGTCCACATGGCCGTAGTAGCGGTCCTTCAGGCGTTGCAGGGTGCCGTTCTTCTCGACCTTGTCGAGGAAACTGTTGATCTCGTTGAGCAGGCTGTTGTCGTCGCCTGCGGCCACGGCCCAGCTCTGGCTGCGGGCGTCGCCCAGGTCAAAGGCCACTCGCACATTGGGGAAGTAGACCTGGTTCATCGCCAGTTCGTTGGAGTCCACCAGGGTCAGGTCGATCTGCCCTTCGTCCACCATGCGCAGCAGGTCCACCACTTCCACGGCGTCCGACTCTTCGTATTCGATGCCGGGGTACTTGAGCTTGAGTTCCGCCAGTTGTTCGGCGTGGGTGCTGCCCTTGAGCACCATGATGTGCTTGCCCACCAGGTCTTGCGCGGTGGTGGGGCGGGAACGGCCATTGCGATAGATGACCTGGGGCGTGACTTCCAGATAGGGGTGGGAGAACCGCACCTGCTGCTTGCGCTGCTCGCTGCTCACCAGGCCGGCGGCGGCCAGTACCGGGCCCTTGGGCTGGCCCAGCTGGTCGAACAGATCGTCGAGGTTGTCGGCGGTCTCGATCTTGAGCTCCACCCCCAGATCGTCGGCAAAGCGTTTCACCAGCTCGTATTCGAAGCCGGTTTCACCGTTGCGATCCTGAAAGTAGGTGGCAGGGCTGTTACGGGTGACCACCCGCAGCACACCATCCTCCTTTACGCGCTCGAGCGTGCTGGGTTTCTCAACACAGGCGCCGAGCATCAGGAAGAGTCCGGTAACGATGAGCCACTTGGCGCAGCGCGGACGTAAAGCCATAGGGGAAAACATTGGCGCAGTATACGCAAAGGATAACGGCCGCCATATCTCGACAGCGAAGGGCTTGTCTGCTAGCGATGGTCGAGCCGGGCTGAAGGCCTCAGGAATGGGGCCTGGGCGCTGAATGTGACGTTTAAAATAACCACCGGCAATGACCCTGATGAGGCTTTGTTATAGGGGGCTGGCCCCGGGCCGACGTCCGGAGGCGCCCGGGGGTTGCGTTTCGAGTGCCGATGCCAGCGGTTTACGTTAGAATGCACGGCCTCAAAGCACACCCCCTTCCCGAGGCTGTCCCGAAGATGTTGATCCTGCGCGGCGCTCCTGCCCTTTCTGCCTTTCGCCACAGCAAACTCCTTGAGCAACTGAGCCAGAAAGTACCGGCTGTCAGTGGCTTGTATGCTGAATTCGCTCACTTCGCCGAAGTCACCGGCGTCCTGACCGGCGACGAACAGCAGGTGCTTGCGCGCCTTCTGAAGTACGGCCCCAGCGTTCCGGTACAAGAGCCGACCGGCCGTCTGTTCCTGGTCCTGCCACGTTTCGGCACCATTTCGCCGTGGTCGAGCAAGGCCAGCGACATCGCCCGCAACTGTGGCCTGGCGAAGATCCAGCGCCTGGAGCGCGGCATCACCTTCTATGTGGCCGGTGAGTTCAGCGAGGCCGAGGCCCAACTGATCGCCGACGCCCTGCACGACCGCATGACCCAGATCGTGGTGGCCAACCTGGAACAGGCCGCCGGCCTGTTCAGCCACGCCGAACCCAAGCCGCTGACCGCCATCGACATCCTCGGCGGTGGCCGGGCTGCGCTGGAGCAGGCCAACAGCGAGCTGGGCCTGGCCCTGGCCGAAGACGAAATCGATTACCTGATGAACGCCTTCCAGGGCCTCAAGCGTAATCCCCACGACATCGAACTGATGATGTTCGCCCAGGCCAACTCCGAGCACTGCCGCCACAAGATCTTCAACGCCAGTTGGGATATCGACGGCCAGAGCCAGGAAAAAAGCCTGTTCGGCATGATCAAGAACACCTATCAGATGCACAACGAAGGTGTGCTCTCCGCCTATAAGGACAACGCCGCGGTCATCGTCGGTTCGGTTGCCGGGCGTTTCTATCCGAACCCTGAGACCCGCCAGTACGGTGCGGTACAGGAGCCGGTGCACATCCTGATGAAGGTCGAGACCCACAACCACCCGACCGCCATCGCGCCGTTCCCGGGGGCCTCCACCGGTTCCGGCGGCGAAATCCGCGACGAAGGCGCCACCGGGCGCGGCGCCAAGCCCAAGGCCGGCCTCACCGGTTTCACCGTGTCCAACCTGCAGATCCCGGGCTTCGAACAGCCGTGGGAAGTGCCGTACGGCAAGCCTGAGCGCATCGTCACCGCCCTCGACATCATGATCGAAGGCCCACTGGGTGGCGCGGCGTTCAACAACGAATTCGGCCGTCCGGCCCTGACCGGTTATTTCCGCACCTTCGAGCAATCCATTACCACGCCTCGTGGCGATGAAGTTCGCGGTTACCACAAGCCGATCATGCTGGCCGGCGGCATGGGCAACATCCGTGACGAGCACGTGCAGAAAGGCGAGATCACCGTCGGCTCCAAGCTGATCGTGCTCGGCGGCCCGGCGATGCTCATCGGCCTGGGCGGCGGCGCCGCTTCCTCCATGGCCACCGGCACCAGCTCGGCGGACCTGGATTTCGCTTCGGTACAGCGTGAAAACCCTGAGATGGAACGCCGTTGCCAGGAAGTCATCGACCGTTGCTGGCAACTGGGGGACAACAACCCCATCAGCTTCATCCACGACGTGGGCGCTGGTGGCCTGTCCAACGCCTTCCCGGAACTGGTCAACGATGGCGGCCGTGGCGGTCGCTTCGAACTGCGCAACATCCCCAACGACGAGCCGGGCATGGCCCCGCACGAAATCTGGTCCAACGAATCCCAGGAGCGTTATGTCCTGGCGGTAGGCGCTGCGGATTTCGAACGTTTCAAGGCCATCTGCGAGCGTGAGCGCTGCCCGTTCGCGGTGGTCGGCGAAGCCACTGCCGAACCACAGTTGACCGTGACCGACAGCCACTTCGGCAACAGCCCGGTGGACATGCCGCTGGAAGTGCTGCTGGGCAAGGCCCCGCGCATGCACCGTTCGGCCGTTCGGGAAAACGAGTTGGGTGACGATTTCGATCCAAGCACCCTGGATATCGCCGAGAGCATCGAGCGCGTCTTGCACCACCCGGCCGTGGCCAGCAAGAGCTTCCTGATCACCATCGGCGACCGCACCATCACCGGCCTCGTGGCGCGCGACCAGATGGTCGGCCCGTGGCAGGTGCCGGTGGCCGACGTGGCCGTGACCGCCACCAGCTTCGATGTCTACACCGGTGAAGCCATGGCCATGGGCGAGCGCACTCCGCTGGCCCTGCTGGATGCCCCGGCGTCCGGCCGCATGGCCATCGGCGAGACCCTGACCAACATCGCGGCCTCGCGCATCAACAAGATCAGCGACATCAAGCTCTCCGCCAACTGGATGTCCGCAGCCGGCCACCCGGGCGAAGACGCGCGTCTGTACGACACCGTCAAGGCGGTGGGCATGGAGCTGTGCCCAGAGCTGGGCATCACCATCCCGGTGGGCAAGGACTCCATGTCCATGGCCACCCGCTGGAACGAAGAGGGCGTGGACAAGAGCGTCACCTCGCCGCTGTCGCTGATCGTCACTGGCTTCGCACCCGTAGCGGACATTCGCCAGACCCTGACCCCGCAACTGCGCATGGACAAGGGCACCACCGACCTGATCCTGATCGACCTCGGTCGCGGGCAGAACCGCATGGGCGCCTCGATCCTCGCCCAGACCCACGGCAAGCTCGGCAGCCAGGCACCGGACGTGGATGATGCGGAAGACCTCAAGGCCTTCTTCGCGGTGATCCAGGGCCTCAACGCCGACGGTCACCTGCTGGCCTACCACGACCGTTCCGATGGCGGCCTGCTGGTCAGCGCCGTGGAAATGGCCTTCGCCGGCCATTGCGGCCTGAACCTGAGCCTCGACGCCGTGGCGGAAAACACCGCCGAAATCGCCGCCATCCTGTTCAACGAAGAGCTGGGTGCGGTGATCCAGGTGCGCCAGGACGCTACTCCGGACGTGCTGGCCCAGTTCAGCGCCGCCGGCCTGGGCGATTGCGTGGCCGTGATCGGCCAGCCGATCAACAACGGTGAAGTGAGCATCTCCTACAACGGCGAAAGCGTGTTCACCGGCCAGCGCCGCCTGCTGCAGCGTCAGTGGGCAGAAACCAGCTACCAGATCCAGCGCCTGCGGGACAACGCCGACTGCGCCGAGCAGGAATTCGACGTGGTACTGGAAGAAGACAACCCGGGCCTGAGCGTCAAGCTGGGCTTCGACGTCAACCAGGACATCGCCGCGCCTTACATCAAGAAAGGCGTGCGTCCACAGGTGGCGGTACTGCGTGAGCAGGGCGTCAACGGCCAGGTGGAAATGGCAGCGGCCTTTGACCGCGCCGGCTTCAACGCCATCGACGTGCACATGAGCGATATCCTCGCCGGTCGCGTCGACCTCAACGACTTCAAGGGCATGGTTGCCTGCGGCGGCTTCTCCTACGGCGACGTACTGGGCGCCGGTGAAGGCTGGGCCAAGTCGGCGCTGTTCAACAGCCGCGCCCGCGACGCCTTCCAGGGCTTCTTCGAACGTACCGACAGCTTCACCCTGGGTGTGTGCAACGGTTGCCAGATGATGTCCAACCTGCACGAGCTGATCCCGGGCAGCGAGTTCTGGCCGCACTTCGTGCGCAACCGCTCCGAGCAGTTCGAAGCGCGGGTGGCCATGGTCCAGGTGCAGGAGTCGAACTCGATCTTCCTGCAGGGCATGGCCGGTTCGCGGATGCCGATCGCCATCGCCCACGGTGAAGGCCATGCGGAGTTCGAAAGCGAAGAGGCATTGCTGGAAGCCGACCTGTCCGGTTGCGTGGCCCTGCGTTTCGTCGACAACCACGGCAAGGTCACCGAGCGTTACCCGGCCAACCCCAACGGTTCGCCGCGCGGGATCACCGGCCTCACCAGCCGCGACGGTCGCGTCACCATCATGATGCCGCACCCTGAGCGGGTGTTCCGTGCCGTGCAGAACTCCTGGCGCCCGGATGAGTGGAACGAAGATGGGGCGTGGATGCGCATGTTCCGTAACGCTCGGGTCTGGGTGAACTGAGGCTGATGTACAAGCTCAGCTTCTTCGTGCCTCCCAGCCATGTGGAGTCGGTCAAGAGCGCTGTGTTCGCCGCGGGCGGCGGACGCATCGGCGCCTATGACCATTGCGCCTGGCAGGTGCTCGGCCAGGGCCAGTTTCGCCCGTTGGACGGCAGCCAGCCGTTTCTCGGGCAGACCGGCCAGGTGGAGCGGGTGGAGGAGTGGAAGGTCGAGCTGGTGGTGGCCGACGAACTGATTCGCGACGTGGTACTGGCCCTCAAGCAGAGCCATCCCTACGAAACGCCGGCTTATGAAGTCTGGCGCCTCGAAGCGTTCTGAGGTTATCCACAGACACAAAGCCCGCTGAACCGGCAACGGTCAGCGGGCTTTTTTGTGGGCCTTCGCCGGCCAGCCGGCTC
>NZ_VYKE01000196.1:0-7841 GCF_032424515.1 Pseudomonas sp. JV245A | reverse complement strand
ATCGCGAGCAAGCTCGCTCCTGCAGGTGCTGCGGTGCATTCAATCAACAGTACCGGCGCCCTCCCGGTCAGCGGCGCTCGATTGGCACGAACTTGCGCTGTTCAACGCCGATGTACTCGGCGCTTGGACGGATGATGCGGTTGTTGGCACGCTGCTCGAACACGTGGGCGGCCCAGCCGGTCAGGCGCGAGCAGACGAAGATCGGTGTGAACAGCTTGGTCGGGATGCCCATGAAGTGGTACGCCGAGGCGTGGTAGAAATCGGCATTGGGGAAGAGTTTCTTCTGCTCCCACATGGTCTTGTCGATGGCTTCGGACACCGGGAACAGCACCTTGTCACCGACTTCGTCAGCCAGCTTCTGCGACCAGCCCTTGATCACCTCGTTGCGCGGGTCGCTGTCTTTGTAGATCGCATGGCCAAAGCCCATGATCTTGTCCTTGCGCTCGAGCATCCGCAGCAACTCGGCAGTCGCCTCCTCGGGGCTCTGGAAGCGCTCGATCAGCTCCATGGCCGCTTCGTTGGCGCCGCCGTGCAGCGGGCCGCGCAGCGAACCGATGGCCGCGGTGACACAGGAATAGAGGTCCGACAGGGTCGAGGCACAGACCCGGGCGGTGAAGGTGGAGGCATTGAATTCGTGCTCGGCATAGAGGATCAGCGAGACGTTCATCACCTTGACGTGCAAGTCACTGGGCTTCTTGCCATGCAGCAGGTGCAGGAAGTGGCCACCGATGGTCTGCTCGTCGCTGACGCAATTGATGCGCACGCCTTCGTGGCTGAAGCGGTACCAGTAGCACATGATCGCCGGGAAGGCCGCCAGCAGGCGGTCGGTGACGTCGTGCTGCTGGGAGAAGTCCTTCTCCGGCTCGATGTTGCCCAGGAACGAGCAACCGGTACGCATCACATCCATCGGATGGGCCTGGGCCGGTATGCGCTCCAGCACTTCCTTCAGCGCCTGTGGCAGGTCGCGCAGCTTGCTCAGCTTGGCGCTGTAGGCGGCCAGTTGTTCCTGGGTCGGCAGGTCGCCGTACAGCAACAGGTAGGCGACTTCCTCGAACTGCGCATCGGCCGCCAGTTCGCGCACGTCATAGCCGCGGTAGGTCAACCCGGCACCGGCCTGGCCCACGGTGGACAGCGCGGTTTGCCCGGCCACCTGGCCGCGCAGACCTGCACCACTCAATACTTTTGCTTCGGCCATTGCTCTCTCCAATCTTGAATTTGTTAGGGACTTGGCAACTTCACGGGTCGGGGCTCCCCCGACAGTGCAGGAGCGAGCTTGCTCGCGATCCGGGCCCGCGCGCCCCAGCGAATCAGGGGCTGCGCGTTATCGCTGACGGCCATCGCGAGCTAGCTCGTTCCCACAGGGATTGATTCAGCCTTTCTTCTGCGCGAACAGCGCATCGAGCTTCTGCTCGAAGCTGTGGTAATCGATGCGCTCGTACAGTTCCATGCGGGTCTGCATGGTGTCGATCACATTTTGCTGGGTACCGTCGCGACGGATCGCGGTGTAGACGTTTTCTGCGGCCTTGTTCATGGCACGGAACGCCGACAGCGGGTACAGCACCAGGGAAACATCCACGGATTTCAACTGTTCGGTGGTGTACAGCGGTGTGGCGCCGAATTCGGTGATGTTGGCCAGGATCGGGGCTTTCACCCGATCGGCGAAGATCTTGTACATCTCGAGCTCGGTGATGGCTTCCGGGAACACCATGTCGGCGCCGGCCTCGATGCACGCCGCGGCGCGTTCCAGGGCCGACTCCAGGCCTTCCACCGCCAGGGCGTCGGTGCGCGCCATGATCACGAAGCTGTCGTCGGTACGGGCATCCACCGCGGCCTTGATGCGGTCGACCATTTCCTGCTGGGAAACGATCTCCTTGTTAGGGCGGTGACCGCAGCGCTTGGCGCCGACCTGGTCTTCGATATGGATCGCCGCGGCGCCGAACTTGATCATCGACTTGACGGTGCGCGCCACGTTGAAGGCCGACGAACCGAAACCGGTGTCCACGTCCACCAGCAGCGGCAGGTCGCAGACGTCGGTGATACGACGCACATCAGTGAGGACGTCGTCCAGACCGGTAATGCCCAGGTCAGGCACGCCGAGGGAGCCGGCAGCGACCCCGCCGCCCGACAGGTAGATGGCCTTGAAACCGGCGCGCTTGGCCAGCAGGGCATGATTGGCGTTGATCGCGCCGACCACTTGCAACGGCTGTTCGCTGGCGACCGCATCGCGGAAACGCTGGCCTGGAGTGCTCTTGTTGGAACTCATGACTCACCTCGTGGAGTGGCTGTCTGATGGGCGCTGTCCTGGTAGTGACGCGCGATATTGCGTTTCGAGGCGCCGATGTGGCGGCGCATCAACAACTCGGCCAGTTCGCCGTCGCGATCGGCAATGGCATCGAGAATCCGGTGGTGTTCGGCAAAGGCCTGGTGCGGGCGATTGGGGGTCGCGGAAAACTGGATGCGGTACATGCGCACCAGTTGATACAGCTCGCCACAGAGCATCTGCGTGAGGGTGCGGTTGCCGGCGCCCTGGATGATCCGGTAGTGGAAGTCGAAGTCCCCTTCCTGCTGGTAGTAGCCGACGCCGGCCTGGAACGCCGCATCGCGTTCGTGGGTATCGAGCACCCGGCGCAGTTCGTCGATTTCCTCGGTGGTCATGCGCTCGGCCGCCAAGCGACAGGCCATGCCTTCCAGGGACTCACGGATTTCGTAGAGTTCGATCAGCTCGGCATGGCTCAGGGACACCACCCGGGCGCCGACATGGGGCACCCGCACCAGCAGGCGCTGACCTTCCAGGCGGTGGATGGCCTCGCGCAGCGGGCCGCGACTGATGCCGTAGGTGCGCGCCAGTTCAGGCTCGGAGATCTTGCTGCCCGGGGCGATCTCGCCCTTGACGATGGCCGCCTGGATCCGCCGGAAGACGTTTTCGGACAGGGTTTCAGAATCGTCCTGTGCCTGCATCGGGCGTTCGAGTTGATCCAGCATATTGTCGACACCTTTAAAATCAATGAGGCAAAAATTAGCCAATACACCGAAAACAGTCAAAGGAAAAATAGAGATTGTCGACAATCGTCTAATAACCCTAAGCGCCAGAGCAAGACAAAAGGCCCGCCCCCGGCGCTGGCGCCATAAAACCAGCATGCTAGAATGCCGCCCGCATTGGCCTGTCATCTTTTTATGGCACGCATACGAGGGAGCTTGCGCAGCAATGCCGGTCGCCTTGAACTGAAGAACCCATGCCCATCAGGATCTATGAGACTCAAGGCCCTTCCCCTACTGCTCTACCTGCTTGCCCTGCCCGGCATCAGCGCCGCCGCCGGCAAGACTGTCTACGGCTTGAATGAATACGCTCGGCTGTCCGGCATCGACCTGGAGGTCGCGGCCAAGCTCGACACCGGGGCCAAGACCGCTTCCCTGAGTGCCCGCGACATCAAGCGCTTCAAGCGCAATGGCGAGTCCTGGGTGCGTTTCTACCTGGCGATCGACGCCGCCCATTCCCATCCCATCGAACGGCCTCTGGCCCGGGTCAGCAAGATCAAGCGCCGTGCCGGCGACTACGACCCCGATGAGGACAAGAACTACACCGCACGGCCGGTCATCGCCCTGGATGTCTGCATGGGCAGCGCCCTGCGCAGCATCGAAGTGAACTTGACCGACCGCAGCGCATTCCAATACCCGCTCCTGATCGGCTCCGAAGCCCTGAAACGCTTCGATGCGCTGGTCGACCCCAGTCTTAAATACGCTGCTGGCAAACCCGCCTGCGCCACCGACGCTCATACCGCAGAGTAATTCCAATGCGCTCTCTTACCCTTCATCTGAAAGTCCTGATCGCCATCCTGGTGGTGCTGGGCATTTCGATCACGGCCTATCAGATCTTCGTGCTCGGCATTCCGGTGACCGAAGACGCTACCGACGATCTGTGGAACATCGATGCCAAGGTCGAGTTCGTCGCCAACGGCAAGGACCCGATCAAGATCCAGATGTTCGTGCCGCCCCTGAGCCGCGATTACGTGAGCCTCAACGAGAGCTTCATTTCCAACAACTACGGGGTGGCGGTGAACCGCGTCGACGGCAACCGCAAGGTCACCTGGTCGGCGCGCCGGGCCAAGGGCAACCAGACCCTGTACTACCGCCTGGTGCTGACCAAGCGCTACAGCGCCGAGAAAGCCAAGGTCAAGGGCCCGACCTTCCGTGACAGCATGGCCGTGGAAGGCCCGGAAAAGATCGCCGCCGACGCCCTGCTGGCGCCGATCCGCCAGCATTCGGCGGACGTCGAGACCTTCATCAGCGAAGCCATCAAGCGGGTCAACAACGCCAATGACGACAACGCCAAGCTGCTGCTGGCCGGCGATCCGTCCAGCACCAACAAGGCGAAGATAGTCGAGCTGCTGCTGTCCATCGCCCACGTGCCGGTGGAAAAGGTCCACACCATCCGCCTGGTGGCCGACCAGCCGCAGACCCCGGAGCTCTGGCTGCGCAGCTTCAACGGCACCGACTGGCTGTACTTCAACCCGGAAACCGGTGAGCAGGGCATGCCCAGCGACCGCCTGCTGTGGTGGACCGGCGACGACAACCTGATCACCGTCGATGGCGGCAAGAAAGCCAACGTCACCTTCAGCCTCAACAACAGCGAAATGAACGCCATTCGCCTGGCCAAGCTGACCGACGAGAACACCGACGCCAACTTCCTCGAATACTCGCTGTACGGCCTGCCGCTGCAGACCCAGCAGACCTTCATGATCATGGTGATGATCCCCATCGGCGTGCTGGTGATCCTGGTGCTGCGCAACCTGATCGGCCTGCAGACCCTCGGCACCTTCACCCCGGTGCTGATCGCCCTGGCCTTCCGCGAGACCCAGTTGGGCTTTGGCATCGTGCTGTTCACGGTGATCACCGCGCTCGGGCTGTCCTTGCGCTCCTACCTCGAACACTTGAAGTTGCAGATGCTGCCGCGACTCTCGGTGGTACTGACCTTCGTCGTGGTGCTGATCGCCGCCATCAGCCTGTTCAGCCACAAGCTGGGCCTGGAACGCGGCCTGTCGGTGGCGCTGTTCCCGATGGTGATCCTGACCATGACCATCGAACGCCTGTCCATCACCTGGGAAGAGCGCGGCGGCGGCCATGCGATGAAAGTCGCCATCGGCACCCTGTTCGCCGCCTCCCTGGCGCACCTGATCATGAGCGTGCCGGAACTCACCTACTTCGTCTTTACCTTCCCGGCGATGCTGCTGATCCTGGTGGGCTTCATGCTGGCGATGGGTCGCTACCGCGGCTACCGCCTGACGGAGCTGGTGCGTTTCAAAGCCTTCGTCAAGGCCGACTCCTGATGTTCGGCCTGTGGAAGACCTGGAAAGCCCTGGAAGCGCGGGGAATCATGGGTATCAACCGGCGTAATGCCGACTACGTGCTCAAGTACAACAAGCGCAGCCTGTACCCCATCGTCGATGACAAGATCATCACCAAGGAACGGGCGATCAAGGCCGGTATCCATGTGCCGGAACTGTACGGGGTGATCTCCACCGAGAAGGAAATCGACAAGCTCGGCGAGATCCTCAAAGGGCGCAACGACTTCGTGATCAAGCCGGCCCAGGGCGCCGGAGGTGACGGGATCATTGTGATCGCCGACCGCTTCGAGGGCCGCTATCGCACGGTGTCCGGCAAGATCATCAGCCACGAAGAGATCGAGCACCATATCTCCAGCATCCTCACCGGCCTGTATTCCCTGGGCGGCCACCGCGATCGCGCGCTGATCGAGTACCGGGTGACCCCGGACCAGATCTTCAAGAGCATCAGCTACGAAGGCGTGCCGGACATCCGCATCATCGTGCTCATGGGCTACCCGGTGATGGCCATGCTGCGCCTGCCGACCCGCCAGTCCGGGGGCAAGGCCAACCTGCACCAGGGCGCCATCGGCGTCGGGGTCGACCTGGCCACCGGCCTGACCCTGCGCGGTACCTGGCTGAACAACATCATCACCAAGCACCCGGACACCACCAACGCGGTGGACGGCGTGCAACTGCCCTACTGGGACGGTTTCATGAAGCTGGCGGCCGGCTGCTACGAACTCTGCGGCCTGGGCTACATCGGCGTGGACATGGTGCTGGACCAGGACAAGGGCCCGCTGATTCTCGAACTCAACGCGCGGCCGGGGCTGAACATCCAGATCGCCAACGACTCCGGCCTGACCCAGCGCACCCACGCCATCGAAGCCCACCTTGAGGAGCTCAAGGCCCAGGGCATCGAGGAAAGCGTCGAGGAGCGGGTACGCTTCGCCCAGGAACTGTTCGGCCATATCCCTGCCGTGGAAGGCTGATAGCGCCTGCCGCAGGGGGCGAACAGAAGGTCCTGCGGACCTTTTCGCAGCCTGCGGCAGCAGCTACAGGTCGGTGAATACGCCACGAACCGGGCAATCACCGACATCCCCTCTAGGAGCAATTCCTGCAGAGGCATACAATCGCCAACCGCGCTCCGATGGCTGATTTGCCCCGCATGTTGACCTGTTCCGTACACCCGCTCCCCTACTGCACCAACCCCGCCGAGTATTTCGCGGCAATCGAGCACGCCCCCGGCGCCGTGCTGCTGGACAGCGGCCGGCCCAGCGCCGAGCGCGGGCGCTATGACCTGCTCAGCGCCTGGCCCCTGGCGCAGTTGACCGTGGCCGCCGAAGAAAGCGGCAGGGGCTTTCTCCAGCGCCTGCGGGACAACCTGGGGCAACTGGGCCCGGCGCAACTGCCCGCTCCTTATCAACTGCCCTTCGCCGGCGGCCTGATCGGCTACCTCAGCTATGACTTCGGCCGCCATCTGGAGCGCCTGCCAAGCCAGGCCCGGGATGACCTGCAACTGCCCGACGCACGCTTTGGCCTGTATGCCTGGGCGCTGATCAACGACCACCAGGCAGGCACCAGCCAGCTGGTGTTCCACCCCAGCCTGGATGACACCGAGCGCCAGCGCCTGATTCAACTGTTCAGCCAGCCGCTGCCCGCGTCGCAGCCGGCATTCAAGCTGACCGGCGCCATGCTGGCTGATCTGAGCGCCGAGGACTACCGCCAGGCGTTCCAGCGCATCCAGCACTACATCCAGGCCGGCGACTGCTACCAGGTGAACTTCGCCCAGCGCTTTCGCGGCCAGTACCAGGGTGATCCCTGGGCGGCCTATTGCGCCCTGCGCGCCGCCTGCCCGACCCCGTTCTCGGGTTTCCAGCGGCTGCCGGAAGGCGGTGCGGTGCTGAGCCTGTCGCCGGAGCGCTTCATCCACGTCAGCCAGGGCCGGGTGGAAACCCGCCCGATCAAAGGCACCCGCCCCCGCGGCCGGGATGCGGCGCAAGACGCGGCCAATGCCGCCGAGCTGCTGGCCAGCCCCAAGGATCGGGCGGAAAACCTGATGATCGTCGACCTGCTGCGCAACGACCTGGGGCGCACCTGCCGCATAGGCTCGGTACGGGTACCGGAGCTGTTCAGCCTGGAAAGCTACCCCAACGTGCACCACCTGGTGAGCAGCGTCACTGGCGAGCTGGCGGACGGCAAGGACGCCCTGGACCTGATCGCCGGCAGCTTTCCCGGTGGCTCGATCACCGGAGCACCGAAGATCCGCTCGATGCAGATCATCGACGAGCTGGAACCCACGCGGCGTGCGCTGTACTGCGGTTCGCTGCTGTACCTGGACGTGCGCGGAGAAATGGACAGTTCGATCGCCATCCGCAGCCTGCTGGCCAAGGATGGGCAGATCTGTTGCTGGGGCGGCGGCGGAATAGTCGCGGATTCCGACTGGCAGGAGGAATACCAGGAATCCATCACCAAGGTGCGGGTGTTGCTGGAGACACTGCAGGGGCTTTAGGGCCTCTTCGC
>NZ_VYKE01000195.1:0-8057 GCF_032424515.1 Pseudomonas sp. JV245A | reverse complement strand
AGCAAGCTCGCTCCTACAAGGGGCTGTTGATCAGCGGTTTGCTGCGCTCCACTTGGCTCGCGCTGCGTGCAGCTTCTTGTAGCTGTCGATCAGCCGCAGGTGGCGGTCCAGGCCTTCGAGCTGCAGGTTGGTCGGGGTCAGGCCGTAGAAGCGCACGCTGCCTTGCACCGAGCCGATCACCGCGTCCATCCGTTCGTTGCCGAACATGCGCCGCAAGTTGGCCTCGTAGTCGCCCAGCTCCAGCTCGTCGTCCAGCTCCACTTCCAGCACCGCGTTCAGGGCCTGGTAGAACAGCCCGCGCTCGACGGTGTTGTCGTTGTATTGCAGGAACATCTCCACCAGTTCCTTGGCCGGGTCGAACTGCCCCAGGGCCACGTGGATCAGCAGCTTCAGCTCCAGGATGGTCAACTGGCCCCAGGCGGTGTTGTCGTCGAACTCGATGCCGATCAGGGTGGTGATGTCGGTGTAGTCGTCCAGTTCGCTTTCTTCCAGGCGCTCCACCAGCGAGCGCAGGCCGTCTTCGTCCAGGCTGTGCAGGTTGAGGATGTCTTCACGGAAGAACAGCGCCTTGTTGGTGTTGTCCCAGATCAGGTCGTCCACCGGGTAGATTTCCGAGTAGTCCGGCACCAGGATGCGGCAGGCCGTGGCCCCCAGGTGTTCGTACACCGCCATGTAGACTTCCTTGCCCAGGCCCTCGAGGATGCCGAACAGGGTCGCGGCCTCCTCGGCGTTGGCCGCCGCTCTTTCACCGCTGCTGCCCTGGCTGGTGAAGTCCCACTCGACGAATTCGAAATCCGCCTTGGCACTGAAGAAACGCCACGACACCACGCCGCTGGAGTCGATGAAGTGCTCGACGAAGTTGTTCGGCTCCATCAGCGCCTGGCTTTCGAAGGTCGGCTGCGGCAGGTCGTTCAAGCCTTCGAAACTGCGGCCCTGGAGCAGTTCGGTGAGGCTGCGCTCCAGCGCCACCTCGAAGCTTGGGTGGGCGCCGAACGAGGCGAACACGCCGCCGGTGCGCGGGTTCATCAGGGTCACGCACATCACCGGGAACTCACCGCCCAGGGACGCATCCTTGACCAGCACCGGAAAGCCTTGTTCTTCCAGGCCCTGGATGCCGGCCAGAATGCTCGGGTACTTGGCCAGCACTTCCTGAGGCACATCCGGCAGGGCCATCTCGCCTTCGAGAATCTGGCGCTTGACCGCCCGCTCGAAGATCTCCGACAGGCACTGCACCTGGGCTTCGGCCAGGGTGTTGCCGGCGCTCATGCCGTTGCTCAGGTACAGGTTCTCGATCAGGTTGGAGGGGAAATACACCACCTCGCCGTCGGACTGGCGCACATAGGGCAGGCAGCAGATACCGCGCTCGATATTGCCCGAGTTGGTGTCGTACAGATGCGAGCCGCGCAGCTCGCCGTCGGGGTTGTAGATGGCCAGGCAGTGCTCGTCGAGGATCTCCTTGGGCAGCTCATCCTTGCGCCCCGGCTGGAACCAGCGCTCGTCCGGGTAATGCACGAACTCGGCGTTGGCGATCTCTTCGCCCCAGAACTGATCGTTGTAGAAGAAGTTGCAGTTCAGGCGCTCGATGAACTCGCCCAGGGCCGACGCCAGGGCGCTTTCCTTGGTGGCGCCCTTGCCGTTGGTGAAGCACATCGGCGACTGCGCATCGCGGATATGCAGCGACCAGACGTTGGGCACGATATTGCGCCACGAAGCGATTTCGATCTTCATCCCCAGGCCCGCGAGGATCCCGGACATGTTGGCGATGGTCTGCTCCAGGGGCAGGTCCTTGCCGGCAATGTAGGTGCCTTCGCTGGAGCCCGATTGCGGCATCAACAGCGCCTGGGCATCGGCGTCGAGGTTTTCCACTTCCTCGATGATGAATTCGGGGCCGGTCTGCACCACCTTCTTCACCGTGCAACGGTCGATGGAACGCAGGATGCCCTGGCGGTCCTTGTCGCTGATGTCCGCCGGCAGCTCGACCTGGATCTTGAAGATCTGGTTGTAGCGGTTTTCCGGATCGACAATGTTGTTCTGCGACAGGCGGATATTGTCGGTGGGGATATTGCGGGTCTGGCAGTACAGCTTCACGAAGTACGCCGCGCACAGCGCCGAAGAAGCCAGGAAATAATCGAACGGACCCGGCGCCGAACCATCGCCCTTGTAGCGGATAGGTTGGTCGGCCACCACCGTGAAGTCGTCGAACTTGGCTTCAAGTCGAAGGTTGTCGAGAAAGTTGACCTTGATTTCCATGGGGGGCACCGGCATCACAAAGCAAAAAATGGCGGGCATTATCCGGGTTTTTGCGCGGGAAGTGTTGTGGTTTTCGGCGGACGGGTGGATCGCCAGGGCTGGCTGCCGGTCACAGACACCAGCACCCGGCCCCGGGCATCACTCAGGCATTCAGACTTTGAGGATGAAACGATTGGATATCCGCGAATAGCCCAGGGGCAACAACTCGGCTTCGTGCTCCTTGATCAGCTCATGCAGCGCGTTGGCGGTTTCGGCCACCGGCCTGGCTTGCTCCCTGGCCTGTTGCATGACCTGGCACGACTGCCTGAACAGGCTTTCGTAGGCGGGCGAGTTCAGGGACAGGCAGCCAGGGAAGCGCACCGCCTCAAGCGCTGCATCGAACTGGCGGGCGTCGCCACTGTGTTCGAGGTCGTGCAGCAGCTTTTGCAGAAAGGCACTGCCCAGGTTGGAGCCGCTGAGCCAGACCCGATGCCATACGTTCCACAGGTGAAAGTCGCTGAAGGCTTCATAGGAGCAGGAGACCAACTGGTCATTGGTCGCCACCGCGTTCAGGCAATGGCGCTCGACTTCGATGAACTGTTCCCGTTGCCAGCGGTTGCTGCGGGCGGCGTCCAGCACCTTGGGGGCCAGCCTGAGGATGGACTCGAAGGTGGTGATCAACCCCCTGGAGAACAGCGGGTCGATAAACCCTGTGGCTTGCGGCAGGAGGCAGAAGCGATCCCCGACATTTTGCACGCTGCGGTAGTTGATGCGCGGCGCGTAGATCCACTCCCGGGCATTGACCGCATCCTTGAAGTGTTCGCCGATGGCCGGGTACTTTTTCAGCAGTTTGCGAAACTCGATCTCCGGCGCCTCGGTGGGACGGTACTTGGCGTTGTTGAACTGGAAGCCGATGCTGCACAACTGATTGGTGCCCTGCGGGTGGTTGTTGAAGGGGATGACCCACAACCAGCCCTCTTCGAAGATGTGGTGCAAGGTGCTCTTGAACAGTTCGATGGGGGAACGAGTGCGGGACAACGGAGCCAGGGCATCTTCGTAGCTCTTCACATTGAGCATGTGGGTGAAGAATGAGCAGGTGTCGGTCGCCAGCCCTTCGGTGGTGCGCAAGCCCAGTTGGCGGGAAAGCGGAGAGCCCTGGGCAGCAGCGTCAATGATGAACGCGGCCTTGACGGGGGCGGCGTTGGACAATGCCACCTCGACCCCGTCGTCGTTGAGGCTGATCGACTCGATCTTGATGTTCTGTCTGGATTCGGCGCCGTGTTTCAGGGCAATCATCAGGGCGAAATAGTCGATGTCCTGCCGGAAAAGATGGGCTTCCGGCACCTTTAGCGGCGGGGCCACAAGGTGGTCGGGGGACGACGGCGCGTTCTCTTGATGCCAGGCAAAACTGAAGCCCAACTTGATCCCGCAGGCGCTCGAACCGACGTGCTGGATGATCTTGTCGGGGTGCGAGAGGTAGGCGATTTCAGGGATGTCGAAGCGCTTTGAGAGCAAACGCAGCAGAAAACCGCTTTCCGGTGTCGCCGCTTCGCCGACGGAGAATCGTGGGTGCTGGGCCGAGTCGAGGATCAGAACGTTCAGCCCGGACTTCGCGAGGACGGCGCCGGTCAGCGCGCCGGCGATACCACTACCGATGATAATGACGTCGTACTGATTCATGATGTCTGGCTCTTGTCTTGCAAGGTGGTCGCTCTGGAAAGCGCTGAATGCATTGCGGTATCGAAATGCAGGGTGGCCAGGGTCTGCGGTATTTCCTTTTCAAACGGCAAGTCCCAGTAAGGCGTGCTGCCGATCGAGCGTTTCAACTCATTGATGAACAGGCGGGTCTTGGCCGGGACAACGCTGCTGCGTGCCCTCAGTGCGTAGATCGCTCCCTGTTGCGGATCGGCCTCGCAATATTCGTCGAGCAGCGACACCAGTTGACCGCTGGCGATCTGTTCATGCACCAGCCAGGTGGGCGCGTGGATGATTCCTATGCCCTGAAGGGCGCCGTCCACCAGCAACTCGGAACTGTTGACCGATAGCCGGCTGCTGGGCATGAGCTTCTTGAGCAGGCCATCGACCTTGAATTGCCAGGTCAGTGAGAAGTTGCTGCAGGTGCTGTGGATCAGGCAGGCATGTTGGTACAGGTCTTCAAGAGTTTGCGGACAGCCGTGTTGCCGGATGTATTCCGGGCTTGCGCAGAGCACACGCCGCATATCCGCAAGTTTCGTTGGAATCAGATTGCTGTCCGGCAATATGCCCAGCTTGATACAGATATCGACGTTATCGATGCTGGGGTCGAGAGCTTTGTCGTTAAGCGAGAATTCAATTTTCAAACCGGGATGATGGTTCAGTATTCTGCTCAATAAAGGCGCTACATGGCGCCGTCCAAAGGCCACGGGTGCTGAAACCTTGAGAACGCCTAGGGTCGATGCAGTGTGTTCTTTTACTTCTGATCTAGCATGCCCAATGCATCTCGAAATGTTCTTTGCATGTTCGAGAAAGAGCAGGCCTGTTTCGGTAAGTATCAAGCATTTTGTCGATCGATTGAATAGGCAGGTTTCAAGTTCTTTTTCGAGGCTATTGATTCTGCGCATCACCGAAGAAGGTGGGATGCCAAGTAGTCTTCCTGTTTCGGAGAAACTACCCGTTTTAGTTACGGATATATAAAGGTCTATGTCATTGACAACGCCTAGCGCCTTCATTCCTAAATCCTTTTAGAATTTTTAGTGTCTTATTTTTGTAAAGGCAAATTACAAATAGATCATGACAGCCTCCTTAGTACGACTAGGCTTTTTGTTTGTCAAGCAGTGCTGGGGCCATGATTAGTTGGCTTTGGGAAAATTGATTCATAACATTTCAGGCGCCACAGCTCTACCCGGCGCAGAGCGGAACACCGTCCAAGTGTAAGGCTTGGTTTGCACTATCTGGATACAAAAATAGTTCTAGTGGCTAATTGCGCAGAGCGCCAAAACTATGCTTGGGCGCTCGAAGATGACTTTCTGAAGGCCGTCATATAGGCCTGTGGAACATCGTTAAGTTGTGTTGGCTTCGATGTTGTCGGGGCTGTTTTGCCTTTGCGGATATGCAAAGGCCTTTTGCAAAAACGGCTATTCACAAGTGCATTCTTATTGAGGATTGTAGACGGGTTTTCCCAACCCACGATTGTCGAATGCAGGAGCGTACGTCTATGGACGGAGAGGAAGTTAAAGAAAAGATTCGTCGCTACATCATGGAAGATTTGATCGGGCCAAGTGCAAAGGAAGATGAGCTTGATGACCAGACTCCACTACTGGAGTGGGGCATTCTCAACTCGATGAATATCGTCAAGCTCATGGTCTACATCAGGGATGAAATGGGTGTCTCGATTCCAAGTACCCATATCACCGGCAAATATTTTAAAGACCTGAATGCAATATCCAGGACTGTCGAGCAACTAAAGGCCGAGTGCGCCTAACAGGGAGTGGGCAATGAGCGATCATGATTATGATGTAGTGATTATCGGTGGCGGGCCGGCGGGTTCGACCATGGCCTCCTACCTGGCAAAAGCCGGTGTCAAATGCGCGGTGTTCGAAAAAGAACTGTTCGAGCGCGAGCATGTTGGCGAGTCGCTGGTACCGGCCACCACTCCGGTGCTGCTGGAAATCGGGGTGATGGAAAAGATCGAGAAAGCCAACTTCCCGAAGAAGTTCGGCGCTGCCTGGACCTCGGCAGATTCCGGCCCCGAAGACAAGATGGGCTTCCAGGGGCTGGACCACGATTTCCGTTCGGCGGAAATCCTCTTCAACGAGCGCAAGCAGGAAGGGGTCGATCGCGACTTCACGTTCCACGTCGACCGCGGCAAGTTCGACCGCATTCTTCTGGAGCACGCAGGTTCGCTGGGGGCCAAGGTCTTCCAGGGCGTGGAGATCGCTGACGTCGAGTTTCTCAGCCCGGGCAATGTCATTGTCAATGCCAAGCTGGGCAAGCGCAGCGTGGAGATCAAGGCCAAGATGGTGGTGGATGCCAGCGGTCGCAACGTGCTGCTGGGCCGCCGGCTGGGCTTGCGAGAAAAGGACCCGGTCTTCAACCAGTTCGCGATTCACTCCTGGTTCGACAACTTCGACCGCAAGTCGGCGACGCAAAGCCCGGACAAGGTCGACTACATCTTCATTCACTTCCTGCCGATGACCAATACCTGGGTCTGGCAGATCCCGATCACCGAAACCATTACCAGCGTGGGCGTGGTTACGCAGAAGCAGAACTACACCAACTCCGACCTCACCTATGAAGAGTTCTTCTGGGAAGCGGTGAAGACCCGGGAAAACCTGCATGACGCGCTGAAGGCATCGGAGCAGGTCCGCCCGTTCAAGAAAGAGGCGGACTACAGCTACGGCATGAAAGAAGTCTGTGGCGACAGCTTCGTGCTGATCGGCGATGCCGCACGGTTCGTCGACCCGATCTTCTCCAGCGGCGTCAGCGTTGCACTCAACAGTGCGCGCATCGCCAGCGGCGACATCATCGAGGCGGTGAAGAACAACGACTTTAGCAAGTCCAGTTTCACTCACTACGAAGGCATGATCAGGAATGGCATCAAGAACTGGTATGAGTTCATCACGCTCTATTACCGCCTGAACATCCTCTTCACCGCGTTCGTTCAAGACCCACGCTACCGCCTGGACATCCTGCAATTGCTGCAAGGGGACGTCTACAGCGGCAAGCGCCTGGAAGTGCTGGACAAGATGCGCGAAATCATCGCTGCGGTTGAAAGCGACCCGGAACACCTCTGGCACAAGTACCTGGGCGACATGCAGGTTCCTACCGCCAAACCCGCGTTCTAAACACTAAACACCCAGTCGAAGGAGATGACTGAATGGATGCTCGTGCGCCCATGGATTTTGAACCCATTGCAATCATCGGGAGTGGATGCCGCTTTGCCAAAGGTGCATCGACCCCCGAGGCATTCTGGGAGCTCCTTCGTGCTGGGACCGATTTTGTCGGACCGGTTCCCGCAGAGCGCTGGGACACAGCGGCGATCTACGATGAGAGCGCTGCTGAAACCGGTACGACCTACAGCAAGGTGGGGGCGTTCCTCGAGCACATCGACCGCTTCGATGCGCATTACTTTGGCATCTCGGCCTCTGAAGCCAAGGAAATGGACCCCCAGCAGCGCCTGCTGCTGGAGGTCGCCTGTGAAAGCGTGGCCCGTGCCGGCCTGACCCGCGAGCAGCTCAAAGGCAGCAGGACCGCGGTCTATGTCGGCATGCTGGGCATGGATTACCTGGCACTGCACTCCCGCGAGGCCGGGATCGAACAGATCAACCCCTACTATGCCGCCGGCAAGGAATTCAGCTTCGCCGCCGGGCGTATTGCCTACCACCTGGGTGTTCATGGGCCGGCAATGACCGTGACCACTGCATGCTCTTCTTCCCTGGTGGCCATGCACCTGGCCTGTCGCGCCTTGCAGGCAGGGGAGGCGGACATGGCCCTGGCCGGAGGGGTGAACCTGATGCTGGCGCCGGACCTGACGATCTACATGAGCCAGATCAGGGCGATCTCGCCCAGTGGCCGCTGCCGGGTATTCGATGCGGCGGCCGACGGGATCGTCCGGGGCGAAGGCTGCGGGGTCACGGTGCTCAAGCGCCTGGCAGATGCCCTGCGCGATGGCGATCCGATCCAGGCTGTGATCAGGGGCTCGGCGATCAACCAGGATGGCGCCAGTGCCGGCCAGACCGTGCCCAACGCCAATGCCCAGGCTGCGGTGATCAGCCAGGCCCTGAAAGTGGCCGGCTTGAGCGTGGACGACATCGACTATGTCGAGGCCCACGGCACCGGTACGCCCCTGG
>NZ_VYKE01000194.1:0-8078 GCF_032424515.1 Pseudomonas sp. JV245A | reverse complement strand
GCTGGTGGCGCTGGCGATGGCCAGGCTCTGGCCGATGCTCGACAGCCAGTCGGGGTTGCTCAGCAGCGCCTCGTAGTGGCGCAGCGACCAGTGGCCGTCGGGCATCGACAGGTAGCGTTTGGCGGTGAAGGAAACCGGGATCACCGTCAGCAGCGGGAACAGCATGAAGGCCATGGCGACCACGGCGATCAGCCGGGTACTCAGGGCAGTGCGATGTGTATTCATAGTGACCTCAACCCACCAGTCGATTGACACGGGTGATGCGCATCAGCAGCCAGATCAGCGCGCTGACCAGGGTCAGCAGCACCAGGCTCAGGGCCGCGCCCAGGCCCCAGTTGCTGGTCTGGAACATCTGCAGGAACACGTATTCGGCAATCATCACCGTCTGCCCACCGCCCAGCAGCACCGGGGTGATGAAGAAGCCCAGGCAGAACACGAAGACCATGATGAAGGCCCCCAGCAGCCCCGGCAGGGTCTGCGGCAGCAGCACCTGCCAGAAGGTGCGCAGGGCGCCGGCCCCCAGGCCGCGTGAGGCCAGCAGCACCCGTTGATCCAGCTGGCGCATGCTCGACAGCAGCGGGAACAGGGCATAGGGGATCATGAAGTGCAGCATACCGATCACCACCCCCAGTTCGTTGCGGGTCAGTTGCAAGGGGTGATCGATCCAGCCCAGGGACAGCAGGCTGTCGTTGACCACGCCGTTGCTGCGCAGGGCGATCAGCCAGCCGAAGGCCCGCACCAGCACCGAGATCCAGAACGGGATGAACACGCAGATCTCCACCATGCGTTGCCAGAACGGCGGGCTGAACACCCAGCAGTAGGCCAGCAGGTAGCCGATCACCAGGGCCAAGAGGCTCACGGTCAGGCACAGGCGCAGGGTGCGCAGGAGCATGTCGTGGATCGCCGGGTCGGTTGCGATGCGCTGGTACTGCCCCAAGCCCGTCTCCGGCAGGGTGAAGCTCCAGCTCACCACGCCGAAGAACGGCAACAGATAGAACACCACCAGTAGCAGCGGCAGCGGGAACAGCAGCAGGCTGCGTTCCAGGCGTGCGGTTCGGGTTGCACTCATGGTTGGCGGCTCATTTGGACAGGTGGGTCAGGTACTGCTCCAGGGTGCTGGAGTAGTGGTCGGCGTACCACTGGGTGTCGAGGAAGATCTGCTTCTTCATGTTGGCTTCGGAGGCGCAGTTGATCTCCCGCTGTTCGGCGCTCATCAGTTGCTGGGTGGCGGCGTTGGACGGGCCGTTGCCCAGGGCCTCGAACAGCTTCAGTTGCCCGGCCGGCTGCAAGGCGTGCTGGATGAACTGCATGGCCGGTGCGGTGCCCGCGGGGTTGTCCTTGAGCACGCCCCAGCTGCTGGCGTTGAGGAAGGCATGGTCGAAGCCCCACTTGATGCGGCCGCCGCTGTCTTCGTGGAGCAGGGTGGCGCGGGTGTGCCAGATGGCGCCCATGGAGGCTTCGCCTTCGATCATCAACTGCTGGCTTTCGGCGCCCGAGCCCCAGAACGACAGGACATGGGGCTTGAGCTCATCGATCTTGCGCAAGGCGCGGGGCACGTCCAGCGGGTACAACTGCTCGGCGGCCACGCCATCGGCCAGCAGCGCGGCTTCGAGCATGCCGTTCATCCACTTGTAGAGGGTGCGCTTGCCGGGGAATTTCTCCACGTTCCAGAAATCCGCCCAGTCCTTGGGGCCGTTGTCGCCGAACTTCTGGCTGTCCCAGGCGATCACGTAGCTGAACAGGTAGCCGGCGATGCCGTGCTCGTGGGACAGCGACGGCGCCACCAGGTCCCGCTGCACCACACTGTAGTCCAGGGGTTGCAGGACCTTGTCGCGGCCCAGGGTCATGGCGCTGTAGCTGTCCACGTCGACCACGTCCCAGCTCGGCCGGCCGCTGGCCAGCTGCGAACGGATGGCCCCTTCGGTGGGGCCGGCGCCGTCGATGCGCACCGGGATGCCGGTGCTCTTGGTGAAGCTGTCGGTCCAGGCGCTGCGAAAGGCATTGAGTGCGTCGCCGCCCCAGTTGACCACCACCAGGGGCTTGTCGGCGGCCCAGCTGATACCGCTGCGCAATGCCAGGGGCACCGCCGCCAGCAGGCCCATGGCCTGGAGGAAGGTGCGGCGGCTGACCTGCCCGCCGCGGGCTTTTTCGATGAGGATTTCAATGCAGTCGCGTTGATGGTGCTGGCTCATGGGGCAAGTCCTCGCGAGGCCGGTGCAGGGCGCGCCGGCCGATTATTGTTATGGGAGAGCTGTGCGCGATGGGGGAGCGGCCGGCTCAGGCTTCCAGCAGGAAGCTGTGGCGTACCGGCCAGCTCAGCCACACCGGGGTGCCGCTGGGCAATCGGGCGCCGGGGTGGTCGCCGGGCACCGAGAGGTTCACCGGTGCCAGTTCCGGGCTGATGTTCAGCGCCAGGTGGGTGCTGGAGCCCTGGTACACCCGCTCGCCGAGGCAGGCGGGCAGCACGTTGTGCTCGCCGGCTTGCGGGCGCTCGGTGTGCAGGGTCATGTGTTCCGGGCGTACCGCCAGCAATTGCGGCTGGCTGCTGATTTCCCCGGACGTGGTGGCCTGCAGCGGGCTGTCGCCAAAGCGTCCGCTGGCCTGGCTGCCGTTGCGGGAAATGCCTTGCAGCGGGAACAGGTTCATCTTGCCCAGGAACTCGGCGACGAAGCGGTTGCGCGGGCGGTCGTAGATGGTTTCCGGGGTGTCGATCTGTGCCAGCCGCCCCTGGTTGAAGATGGCGATGCGGGTCGACAGCGCCAGGGCTTCACCCTGGTCATGGGTGACGAAGACGAAGCTGGTGCCGACCTGGCGATGAATGCGTTGCAGCTCGGTCTGCAGTTGCTCGCGCAGGTTCTTGTCCAGGGCCGAGAGCGGCTCGTCCAGCAGCAGCATGTCCGGCTCGAACACCAGGGCCCGGGCGATGGCGACGCGCTGTTGCTGGCCACCGGAAAGTTCGGACGGCTTCTTGTTCAGGTGGGCGCCCAGGCCCACCACTTCGAGGATGTGCTTGACCCGGCGCTGGCGCTCCTCGGCTTTCACGCCTCGGATGCGCAACGGGTAGGCGACGTTGTCGGCCACGCTCATGTGGGGAAACAGCGCGTAGCCCTGGAACACCATGCCGTAGTTGCGTTTTTCCGCCGGCCGCCGGCTGATGTCCACACCGCGCTCCAGCAGCTTGCCGGCGCTGGGGGTGAGGAAGCCCGCGAGGATCATCAACAGGGTGGTCTTGCCTGAGCCCGAGGGGCCGAGCAGGGTGAGGAATTCGCCTTGGCGAACGTCGAGGTCGATGCCGTCCAGGGCAGTGAAGTTGCCGTAGAACTGGCTGATTCCTTGGGCGCTGAGTTGAGTCGAGGGACTGCTGGACACTACGGAGATCTCCCGCAAAGCCGGCCTGCGCTATGGAATTTTTATTGTCGGAACAGCAGGCGGTCGGCTCATTATTGTGAAAAGCAACGCCACATCAATGGAATAATTTTTGTCTCATTGGTGAGTGAAATTTCCCAGTCGCGAGCGCCTCAGGGTTCGCCGGAGGGGGCGTCCGAGATGTGCTGGGCGCTGGTCTGCAACTGGTTCTTCAACCATGCGCTGAAGGCCTGGACCACCGAGCGCTCGGCCTTGGCCGGGTCGATCACCAGGAAGTAGCCGCGCAAGGCGCTGATGCTGATGTCGAACGGGCGCACCAGCAGGCCCCGGGCCAGGGCGTCGCCACTGAGCAGGTTGTCGCCAATCGCCACGCCCTGGGCGGCGATGCAGGCCGACTGGGCACAGTGCGCATCGGAGAAGGTGATGCCGCTGTCGGCGTTGACCTGACTGGCGCCCGCCGCTGCCAGCCAGACCCGCCAGTCGCTGGTGTCGCTCATGTGGATCAGCGGGAAGTCCTTGAGGTCCAGTGGGGTCTTCAGGCCGCCGATGGCGTTGATCAGGCGCGGGCTGCACACCGGCGAGAAGCGCAGGGTAACGATCTGCTCCACCAGCAGCCCCGGCCAGTCGCCGATGCCATAGGCGATGAACAGGTCGGCTTCGGCGTCGCTGGTGTCGTCCTGGGAGCGCGGGCTGACCACTTGCAACTGCACCTGGGGGTACTGGCGCAGGAAACCGTTGATGTGATTGCACAGCCAGAAACTGGCGAACCCCGGGTTGCAGCTGATGCGCAGTTTTCCGGACACCGACAGACCGTCGAAACGCCGCCCGGCGTCCTGGATGTCGGCCAGGATGCGCCGCACCTCCCGGGCATAGCACTGGCCCTGGTAGGTCAGGCCGATGCCGCGCCCAACCCGTTCGGTGAGGGCAAAACCCAGGCTCTGTTCCAGGCTGATGATCTGGTGGCTGATGGCGCTGCGGGTCAGGCTCAGTTGCTGGGCGGCAGCAGTGACGCTGCCCAGCCGGGCGACCGCGTCGAGGGCGCGCAGGGCGGTGATCGAGGGGTAGCGCATACAACCTCCGGGTCAAGGGAACCTGTGTTCGACGGCGTTCGTATTCCGCACATAGTGCGGCGCAGTATGGGCCGACCTCTCGGCAAACTGGTCAATTTACTTTGACATTGCCGCCTAAAAAATTCGATTGATGTAATCGGCGCTTCACCAATACTGAGCCTCGATCCGGCCTGTAGCCGACCGGACAAGCCTAATAACAACAAGAGGTCCCGCAGGCCGAGTGGGGGCGCTGTGGCGTCCTGGCGCCGGCCGGCCGGAACCTGGATAACCAGGAGTGCCGCGGATGTCCCGTTACAAAGAATTCGCCATGGATTGGGTTGAACGCCACCGCCAGCAACTGTCGGACTGGCACCAGATCATCTGGCATTACGCCGAGCCGGCCTTTCGTGAATACAAGTCCAGCGCCTGGTACGTGCAACTGCTGGAAGCCGAGGGCTTCACCGTCGAGCGCGCCAGCGGCGGCATGCCCACGGCCTTCTGCGCCACCTTCACCCAGGGCCAGGGACCGCTGCTGGCCACCTACGGCGAATACGACGCGGTGCCCGGCAACTGCCAGGCGGCCACTACGCGCAAGCAGCCGCGCGATGGCCTGTCGCGCTTCGCTCCTGGGCACACCGACCCGCACTCGGCCCTGGGCATCAGCGCCCTCGGCGGGGCCCTGGCGGCCAAGGCGACCATGGTGGAATTCGGCCTGCAGGGCAGCATCAGGTTCTTCGGCGAGCCGGCGGAAAAGCTTCGCGCCTCCAAGCCGGTCCACGCCGCCAAGGGCTACTACGATGACCTGGATGCCGCTATCAGTTTCCACCCCACCTACATGCTGCCGCTGAACAACACCACCACCTGGGACACCCACTGCGGCATCGCCTACGCCTACATCTACAGCTTTACCTGCGAGGATCCGCAGAACTGGATCGCCGCCGATCGCTACAGCCCGATCCCGCAGAACCATCTGGCGGCCCGGGCGCCGGGGGCCAATGACGCCCTGGTGCATTTCTACACCCTGAACGAAAGCCTGCGCCGTTCGACCCTGCCGTTCACCGGCCTGTGGAGCTACAACGAGGCGATTCTCACCGCCGGCCAGGCCACCGCGGACAACCTGCCGCCGCACCTGTCGCAGATCCAGTACCTGCTGCGCTGCGATTCCATCGAGCAGGCCGAGACCATCTCCCAGGTCATGGACAACAACGCCGCAGCGGCGGCCATGGCCACCGGCTGCCGCTGGAAAAAGACCTGGGTGTGCAAGTCCCGGGGCGGCCTGCCCAACCACGTCATGGCCCAGGCCACCTACGACAACCTGGCGGCGGTGGGCGCTCCACAGTGGGACGAAGAAGCCCGGGAGATCGCTCGGGAAATCCAGCGCAACCTTGGCCTCGAAGCCATGGAACGGCCATTTCTGCCGGCCACCGAAGCCTTGATCGAACCCCAGGAATGCGAGCGCCAGATGCGCCTGCAAATGCCCGCCTGGCAGAACTACCTGACCTCCGATGACTACCCGGAATACACCTGGCACTGCCCCACCGTGCGCCTGCTGGTGGCCCGGCCGATGCTCAGCGCGCCAGCTGGCACGGTCTATCCGGACTGGGTGTCCAACGCCCTGGGCGGCATCCGCCAGACCATCGACCCGATGATCGAAGTGGCGGCCAAGACCATTGCCGCGACCCTGGTGGACCTGCTGACCGACGAGGCGTTGCTCAGCGCGGCCAAGGCCGAGTTCGTCGAGCGCACCGGTGGCGGTATCGGCGGCAGTCGCTGGCAGGCGCCGCTGCTGCCCGAGGACTTCAAGGTGCCCCACGATTTCCGTTGGCCGGAGTACATCAGTACCGCCCGGGGCGAAGAATGGTGGATCCCGGCGCGAGCGGACGAATAGCCCGCGGCAGGAGGTGACAGAGCCTGTGGAAACGGCCTGGACGAGAGGGCGTTATGCCCGTTCGTTCAGGTGTTTATGCACAACGGATGGGTTGCCAGGGCCTGGACGGGCCGGTTTTGTGGACCGTTTCTCATTCCTTGCGCAACTGGCTGTTTTTTCGACGGTTTATTTTGTGAACAAAAAATGACCAGCCTCTGTTTTTGGCTCCAGGCCAGGCTTTCATGGGCTTTCATTGAATTCCATCAACAGACTTATCCACAGGTCGCGACAGGCCGTCGCAGGCTCTCAACGCTCCGCCAGAAGCAGCAGATTGCGCGGGGTCAGGTGCGCAGGGCAGAAGGTGCCCAGGCGTACCTGGTAGCCCTGCTGTTGCAGAAACAATGCCCGGTCCAGCACCAGCCACAGTTCCAATGGCCGGCGGAACAGGCCGCGCAGCAGTTCCAGGTTGCGCACCTGGGCCAGGCGCTGCCAGCCGGCGGCTTCCAGGGCCGGCCAGTCTGGCTGGCCCACTGTGGATAACTCCTTGAGCGCGGCAAGGTCGCGGCAGTAGTCGGCGAAGGGCTTGTCCAGCCAGTGGCTGGGCAGCGACGGGGTGGGCAGGTATTCATCGACCCCGCGCACTTGCCGCTGCAGCAGGTCGAAAGCCAGGCGCCGGGCCATGGAGCTGTCGCGCTGGCGCCGCACCCGGGCGCCGGCGGTGACGGTTTCGCTCATGGGCAGGGCCAGGTCCTCCAGGGACAGTTGCAGGTGTGATGCCTGGGCCGCTGTGGATAACCCCTGATAGCGGCTGGCGCTGGTGCGGTTGTAGCAGCAAGGGGCAATGGCCAGTTGTTGGCAGCCGTTCTGGCTGGCCAGCTGGATCAGGCGCACATGCAGGTCGCCGCAGGCGTGCAGGGCCACTGGGGTGTGTCGGGCATCGAGGTGGCGGTCGGCGTCGGCGGCCAGTACATCCTGGTGCAGGTGCCGGGCAGGCAGGCCGTGGTGCTGGCTCAGCTGCGCGCCGCTGGTCACCAGCGCCGGATCGTATTCCAGGCAGGTCAGTTGTTGTCCGGGCTGCAGCAGGCGCCGCCCCAAGTGGCCCTTGCCCGAACACCAGTCGAGCCAGTGCTCGGTTGCCCGGGTGAAGTGCAGGCGGCCGGCGAAGGCTTCGATCTGCTGCCATTTGCGCCCGGGGACGTCGACACTGAGGCGCTGGCGCAGGGGCGGCAATGCCTGGCCGGGCCATTCGGCTACGGCAGACAGGGCCCCGGAGCGCGCGGCCAATTCGCCGAAGGGGGCGGGTGCCTGGAGGTGTTCCGGGTGGTTGTGGGCAGCCTCGGCGTCTTCCAGGGTGCGCTGGCGCAGCCACTGGGCGAGTTCCGGGTAGGAGGTTTCCCACGGCAGGTGCAGATGCTGGAACGGACGAGGCCGCCAGAGATCCTGGTGTTCAAGCAGGAAGCCGTCCAGGGCCTGGAAGCGATCGAGCAGCGCGGGGCCTTGGAGGATGGCGGGCATGGTGTCGAGTCCGGGGCAGGCCCGCTCCCTGGCGGGAGCGGGAGAAGATCAGCGTCCCTGGCAGGCGTCGACCCGCAGCCAGCGTTCCAGTTGGCGGAAGGCCTGGACCAGGATGAACGACATCAACAGGTAGAACACCCCGGCGGTGAAGAACATGTCCACCGTCAGGTAGTTGCGGGCGATGATGGTGCGCGCCATGCCGGTCAGTTCCAGCAGGGTCACGGTACTGGCCAGGGAGCTGGCCTTGAGCATCAGGATCACTTCGTTGCTGTAGGCCGGCA